>JAJYZK010000105.1 GCA_021799945.1 Acidobacteriota bacterium | reverse complement strand
CCGAGTCGGTCGCCGACGAACAGCAGAGCGCGCGCGTGGAATCCGCGCGGCAGCAAGAAGAGATGGATGGGCTGGCGCAGGAGCGGACCCTCCTGCGCCGCGGGGTCGATCCGGAGCTGCTGGCGCAATACGACCGGATCGCTACCTCCTCGAAAAAGACGGCTCTGGCCCGGGCCTCCGGACAGCGCTGCCTGACCTGCCAGATGGCCCTGCGGCCTCAGTACTGGAATCAGGTGCGCGATGGCTCGCTGCTGAACTGCGAGAGCTGCGGCCGCATGCTCTATTTCGATCCCAGGTTGGAGACCGCCGGTTAGAGCCGCCTTCCATTCCGGCGCGCGCAATGGAGCCGGTCCCGTCGCCGCATCCCCCCAAGCCGCGCTTCGTCTTCGCTCCCAGCGCAACATAGATCTGAAAATGGATCTGAAAATGTCCATGCCGGCCACGGCCGAAACCCGTCTCCATCGTCGTCTCCTCGACGCCCCGTCCTCAAGCGAGGTGAAACCCAATCCCGCTTGTCGCTTACCATGGTCTCCATGAAGCGAATCGCGGTTGACATGGATGAGGTGCTCGCCGACGCATTGCAAGAGCACCTGACGCGGTATAACCGCGATCACCACCGGGGGCTGACCAAAGATCAGGTTTACGGCAAAAGGCTGTGGGAGGTGGTGGACGCGGAGCATCGGGAGCGACTCGACAGCTACGTCCGGGCGGAGGATTTCTTTGAAGAACTTGCGGTAATGGAAGACAGTCAGGAAGTCCTGCTCAAGCTCAGCGCGCACTATGAGGTCTTTATCGCCACCGCCGCCATGGAGGTCCCCAACTCCTTTGCGGCCAAGTATCGATGGCTGCGCCGGCACTTTCCCTTTGTTCCGACATCCAACTTCGTCTTCTGCGGCGACAAGTGCATTCTCGACGCGGACTATCTCATTGACGACACGGTGCGCCACTTCAAGCGTTTCCGCGGGGAGGGAATTCTCTTCTCCGCTCCGCACAATGCCGGGATCACCGGATACCGACGAGTCGCAAGCTGGCGCGAGGTGGAAAGACTCTTCCTGCCTCCCAAGAAGGAATAAAAGAAGCGTTGAAGAGCGCAGCTACGCAAGATTCCCGGCAGGGACCTCGGGGAGGGGGACGCGTTCCGGAGCTTCGCCTGCCCGGCCAACGCCGGGGCGCCAGCCTACCGGGACTTGACTGTCAGGATCGGGCGCCGAGGTCTTGCTTGCCGCCGCCGGCCGGCGTCTTGGGATGGGGCGGCGAGGCGGGGCTGATCTCGGTTGTCGGCGGAAGAGAACGCCCCGCCAGGTTTTTATCGATGGCAGAGCCGCTCAAAGGCCGCAGACTCGCCGCCGGATTGGGTGGCGCCTGGTGCATGGTGACAATGATCGCGACTGCCGGGGAGCCCGTTGCACAACGGTAGGAGTGGGGAGTGCTGGCGTCGAAGTACACGCCGTCTCCAGCCTTGAGGAGGCTGCTTTTTTCCGCGTGCCGTATCTCCAGTTCCCCGTCGAGCAGATACAGGAACTCATAGCCGGGATGCACATGGGCCCTCACATCGGTCCCCTTCTTCAGGGGTATGAACTCCGCATAATAGGGATCGAGCTGCCGGTCGGGCACCATATATCCGAGGCTCTCGAAGTAGTAGGTGGGATCCTCCACGCCGGTCTGCGGAAGCCGCATCCGCTCCTTTTTGCGGTGAATCCGAAAGACGGAATGAGGCTCGGTTTCAAAAAAATAGGACATGTCCTTGCTGAAGACCATGGCGATTCGGGCCAGGTTGCGCAGGGTTGGAACAACCCTGCCGGTTTCCAGTTGAGACAGGAAACTTGCCGATAAGCCAGTGTGACGGCCCAACTCCACCAGCCCCATGGACTTCTTCAATCGGAGCCGTTTGATGCGTTCGCCGATGCGCTTTTCCACAATAAAGGACTCGGCGGTCGCGGGATCGACCTGCGGATGGACGGCCTCGCCGCTCGCCTTCGCCTTTGCATCCGGCATCACTTCCGCCTTTGCGCCCATAAAAAGCTCCTCAATCTTCCGCCTACGCGCTCTCTCTGTGTGCATTGGACGTCGAAGGCGAGGTATAAGTTACCAGAGACTACGGGTCTCCTCAATCCGGCCGGTCCGCGATGTCATCCCCGCGCTCATTCCGATCCCCGGGTTCCGGTACACGAGGTGTTCGAGGTGCCCGATTCGAGGTTGTCCATTCTGTTGACAGGAGGTTCCGGCCTCATCGGCTCTTCTCTGAGCCGCTACCTGACGGGGCAGGGAAGGTCGGTCCTCCGGCTCGTGCGGCCTTCCGCGCCGTCCGCCTCCCGGCCTTGCCGGAGCACTTCGGGAGGCGCGGAAGGAGACCTGCGAAGCTGGGATCCCTATTCGCAGACGCCCATGCCCGGCGACTGCTCTTTTCCGGGGTTGGCCGGGGCCGTGCATCTTTCCGGCGCGGGCATCGCAAACCGGCGCTGGACCGCGGAGTATAAACGGGAGATTGTGGAGAGCCGCGTCCGCCCGACGGAGGCGCTGGCCCGGTTTCTCGCCGGGATGCGGCCCCGCCCCGAGGCGCTGGTATGCGCCTCCGCGATAGGAATTTATGGAGAGGGCGGCGAGGAGGCGCTTACGGAATGCGCGGCGCCCGGGCGGGGTTTTCTGGCGGAAGTCTGCGCGGCGTGGGAGAAGGCGGCGCAGCCGGCCGTGGAGGCGGGGATCCGGGTGGTGCATCTGCGCTTCGGGGTCGTGCTCTCGGCGGAAGGCGGGGCGTTGGCGAAGATGCTGCCGATTTTCCGCCTCGGTCTTGGCGGCAGACTGGGCGGCGGGCGGCAATGGATGAGCTGGATATCGCTGACAGACGCAGTCCGGGCGATTGAATTCGCCCTGGAATCCAGGAGCCTCGGCGGTCCGGTGAACGTGGTGGCCCCGAACCCTGTATCCAACGCTCAGTTCGCCCGGGATCTGGGCCATGCTCTCGGCCGGCCGGCGTTGCTCCCGGTTCCGGCCTGCGCACTGAAGCTGGCATTCGGCGAGATGGCGCAGGCGACGATCCTGCAAGGCGCCAGGGCGGTTCCGGCGAAGCTCGAAGAGGCCGGCTTTGCGTTTCTCCACGGGACGCTGCCGGTGGCTCTCCAAGCATTGCTCCAAGAAAGAAACCGGGCGAAGTAAATACAGGGGAAGGGACGATCACAAAGAGCGGGCGGCCTCTTCCGGCCGGACGTCGCCCGTGCGATGTTTTATGTTGGAGTCTGAACCGTCCAAGGACATATTCATTGATTCTCAATCCCGCGAGAAGCCGGTGGTGGAGTCGGGCGAGCGGCGGCCGGGCAGGCCGTCTCCCGGCGCCGTCGGCAATCGCCGTTCTCTTGCTCATGCCGTTGCTTGTTCCGGGGTGCGGAAGTCCGGGCGCCCCCATGCCGCCGAGTCTCAACCTGCCCACACCGGCGCGGGATCTGGCCGCAGCCCGCACGGGGGACACGGTTCACCTTACCTGGACTGTTTCCACGCACACCACCGATCACCTGGCAATCAAGCGCCTGGTCCCGGTGGAGCTGTGCCGTCAAGTCGATAACGGCCCTTGCGGGGCGGTCGCGGCTCTGAGCCTCAAAGCTGGCGCCCATGGCGAGTATGACGATGCGCTGCCGCCGGAGCTCGGCCGTCCGCCGCTGCGGCTGCTTACCTACCGGGTATCGCTGACGAATCGCAGGGGGAAATCCGCCGGACCCTCCGGCCCGGCCTTTACGGCGGCCGGAGGAGCGCCCGCGCAGGTGGCCGGGCTGACGGCGCGGACCCTAGCTCGCGGGGTTCTTCTGAGCTGGCATCCGGAATCGGGAGCCACGGCGATTACCTCGCTGCGCATTCACCGTACGCTGCTAACCCCGCGGCCGAAGCCCGGGCCAAAGCCTGCGGCCGGGGAAAAATCGCCGCTCAGCCCCTCCGCCCCACCCGCGGCCGCAACGCTTCAAATCGATGCCCCGGGCGGCGCCGATCCCGGGCGGGCGCTCGACCCCACGGCGGAACTCGGGCAGCGCTACCGGTATACCGTCGAGCGCGTGGCCGATCTCAAGATTGCCGGCCAATCCGTCGAGATTCGGGGAAAACTCAGCGATCCGGTCTTCATCGAGACCACCGATATCTTTCCTCCGGCAGTCCCGCAAGGTCTGGAAGCGGTGGCGGATTCAGCAGGAGATTCCATCGATCTTTCGTGGCTGCCGGGAAGCGAGGCCGACCTGGCCGGGTATTATGTCTATCGCCGCGAGACGAGCTCGGCAGCCCCACCGGTGCGCATCTCCCCCGCCGGCGCGCCGGCGCCCGCATCGGCCTTTGACGATTCTCAAGCGCAAAGGGGCCGGACTTACGCCTATTCGGTCTCCGCCGTCGATCGCTCCGGCAACGAGAGCGCGCGCAGCTCCGAGGTGGTGCAAACCCTCCCCGACCGCTGATTCCCGCCGGGTCCGCGTGGAATCGACAAGGCCCAACGGCTCTGGCTCATCAGATCTGCATGAGGACGCGCAAAGAGAGGGCGGCCGCCGCTTCCTTCGCGTTTTCCGAGGCGCCGTCCCGGCCGGCGAAGGAATCCAACCCTTGTAAGGCGCAGCCGGCCGATGCGCGACGCCGAGATGAGCGGCGCCGACCGGAAATGCGCACGCTGCGGGTAACCTCCCGGGTAGCCTCTCAGGAACGGCGCGGCTGCCTTATCCCCGACGAAAGCCGTACACTACAAGTGAAGGCGCTAAGGAGCATCGTCATGGCCAAGCCACTGCTGGAACAGCTTCGCAACTACACGGTCGTGGTCGCCGACACCGGCGACATCGAGTCCATCGAGCAATTCAAACCGCAAGATTCCACCACCAATCCTTCGCTGCTGGCCGCGGCGGCAGGCATGCCGCACTACCAGTCCATCGTTGACGGAGTCCTGCTGGAGGCGAAGAAGCAGCTTGGGGACAAGGCCGCCGACAGCGCAGTGGCGAATCTGGCCTTCCGGCATCTGGCCGTCGCCTTCGGCCGGAAGATTCTGGCCATCGTCCCGGGGCGTGTGTCCACTGAGGTGGACGCCCGCCTTTCCTACGATACGGAAGGCACCATGAAGCAGGCGCGCGAGATTATCGCCCAGTACGACGAGGCCGGCATTTCGCGAGAGCGCGTCCTGATCAAGATCGCATCCACCTGGCAGGGCATCAAAGCGGCGGAACAGCTTGAGAAGGAGGGAATCCACTGCAACCTGACCCTGCTCTTCGGCATACATCAGGCGATCGCCTGCGCGGAGGCCAGGGTCACGCTCATCTCACCCTTCGTCGGGCGCATCCTCGATTGGCACAAGAAGAATTCCGGCAAAGACTTTCGTGGCGCGGACGATCCCGGCGTGCAGTCCGTCACCCGGATTTACAACTACTTCAAAAAATTCGGCTACAAGACCCAGGTCATGGGCGCCAGCTTTCGCAACATCGGCGAGATTCAGGAACTCGCGGGATGCGATCTGCTGACGATCTCTCCCCAGTTGCTGGAGGAGTTGCAGCAGACGACGGGCGAGCTGCCTCGCAAGCTGGATGCCGAGAAAGCGAAGACCATGGACATTCACAAGATCCCCATGGATGAGGCGGCCTTCGAAAAGATGCACGCGGCGGATCCCATGGCTACGGACAAGCTCAAGGAGGGCATCGAGTCGTTCAGCGCCGCGCTGGTGAAGCTGGAACAACTCCTGGCGGCGCGTCTGACGGCTCTGGGCGCCAGCCAGGAAAAGGCGATGGCCTCCCGGTAGTCTCCGCCGTCGGGGTCAGGGCCCCTATGCCTGCCTGCGGAGGTCGGAGACGACTCCGCAGGCGGGCCTCGCGGCGATCAGATCGGCGGCAGACCGGGCGCGACGGGGATCCCGGCAGGCGGATGAAAGACGAATTCGTTCCGGCCGAACGCGGCGTTGGGCTGCGCATCGCTGAAGGTGAAGGATGTGCGCGCGCCGTCGGTCTCGGCAATGACGATGGACTGGATGATGCCCTCCGGATCGGCCGACAGGGTGACTTCGGCGATGCGCTGCTCCATGCCCTTGGGGACGCCGGAGAGATGGAAACCGGATGCATCCGAGGAAACGGAAATTCCGGTCAGTTCCTTCTCAATCCGGGTATGACCCAGCAGGAAGCGCAGCGGGGATCGCAGGTCGTCGAGCTTGGCTGCGGGAATCCTTTGCACCTGCGCGTTGCCGGGGGAGTAGAACCAGCCGTACTTTCCGTCCAGCAGGAAGACCTTGCCCGCGGGCTGCGCGTAATCCCAGCGCATCCTGCCCGGCTTCTCAAGCAGGAGCGTTCCGCTCTCCCGCCGGCGTATCCCCATGCCATCGTAGCTTTCGCTGAAGCGGGCCCGCAGAGAATGCAGCGAGTTGTAGTAGGCATCGACGCGCCGGGCCAGTTGCTGGGCGCTGCCCGGGGTGGACGGAGAGAACGACGAGCCGGGCGCGGCGGGAGATGCGCTGGGAACCTGACAGGGAGTGTGGATTCCGGCGAACAGAAGAATGAGCGGGAAGAGCAAGCCGGCCAGGAACAGCGGGCTGGGGGATATCCGAACGGCGCTCCGCGGCGAAGGATGCAAGCAGGTGGTTGCCCGGACCTCCCTCATTCGCCAATTCCCGTCATTTTCTCGGAATTCGGGCGCCCCATCGCTGGGGCGCGCCGGGATTACTGGACCGCCTGGGTGCAGTTCGTGCCGCCTGCCAGGTCGGCTTTGATTTCTCCTCCGGAGTCAATGCAGAATCCGCGATGCCCCGACTTGCCCACCGCCTGCGGAACCGCCGTAGCCTCGTAGGAGGTGTACATATCCTGATTGTTGACCGTCACCTTGGTGCAGTTGACGATATTGAAGGTGTACCCGCTCTTTTGTCCCGAGGCCAGATCGCCCTGCAATACCTGGGCGGCCTGCGGTCCGGGCGGTCCGGAGGCGGGATTGCCGCCCAGGGCGCTCAGCGAGCAGGCAAAGCCATTGGCCGGAAAGTTTGTCTGGTATTGAATCTCCGCCTGATAAATCGCGCGCAGCGATTGCATGGCCGAGGTTTCGTTGGCTTGCGCCTTCATGCTCAGAAAGTTGGGGATTGCGATCAGCATCAGGATGATCATGATCGACATCACGATCAGCAATTCCATCAGCGTGAATCCGCCGCAGCTCCACGGCGCTCCGGCATTTTCGGCCGGCCTGCTCCAGGCATTTTGCTTCCGGGCAGTTCGCTTCCGGGAATTTCGCTGCAGGCGGCCGCCGCGCAGGCACGGGAATCGAGTGAGTTTCATGGCTACTTTATCTACTCCATCGCGTCTATCGCGTCTTTCGCGCGTATCTTTCGCCTCGATCGCGCGCCGGCGTAAACTCCGGCGGCGCCGGCGCTCGGGCTGCGGTTCGGGAGGCTCGGGCTTTCAGTCTATCCCCGCAATCCGCTCTCTCGCAATCCTGGGCGGGCGCCGCGCGAGGCGGCTGCCGTCACGGCTCAGGCCGGCGACCGTCGGGCCGACACGGATGGGGCGGCGGGCGGGCAGCGGCCCAACCCGCTCGGGGTTTTCAGCAAGCAAGTTGATTGCGGCTCACCTTCAGGCCATCCAGCCGGCCCAGCAGGGCGACTGCGACCTTTTCCGGATCGAACAGACAGTTCGCCATCTCCATCACCTGATCGACGGTGACGGCTTCGACTTTGCTCATCATTTCGTCGATGCCGAAAAAATGGCGGAAATAAATCTCCTGGCGGGCTAGATTCGACATGCGCGAGCTGGAGCTCTCCAGGCTGAGAATGATGTTCCCTTTGAGCTGGTCCTGAGCGCGGCGCAACTCCTCATCCGGCAGGGGCTCCGTCTTCAGCCTGCGAAACTCCGCCATGATGAGATCGATGACCTCCAGGCAATGGGCGGAGGAGGTGCCGGCATAGACGCAGAGCGAGCCGGTGTCCCGGTAGGGATTCAGATCGCTGAAGATGGAATAGGCCAGTCCGCGTTCCTCGCGCACGGTCTGAAAGAGCCGCGAACTCATGCCTCCGCCCAGCACGGTGTTGAGCACCATGGTGACGTAGCGCAAATCGTGAGCCAGCGGCTGCGACGGCACTCCCAGGCAGAGCTGCACCTGCTCCAGCGCCTTCTTGTTGCGCAGAACGATCTTCGATACCGTGCGCGGCGGCGCTTCGGCAATCTCATCCCCGCCCCCCGACGGCAGATGGAAGCGTTGGGCGACCAGATCGACGAAGGCGTCGTGCTCCAGATTGCCGGCCGCGGAAAAAACCGTCTTCGAAGCGGAAAAGCGTCTGCCGTAATAATCGAACAGCATCTCCCGCTCGAATCGCCGCACCGTCTCCTTGGTTCCCAGAATCGGTTTGCCGAGCGGATGGTCTTTCCAGAAGTTCTGGGTGAAGATTTCATGCACCAGATAGTCGGGATTGTCCTCGTCCATCTTGATCTCTTCCAGGATCACTCCCCGTTCGCGGAGGATGTCGTCCTGATTGAAGACCGGATGGAGCACGAGATCGGAAAGAATATCCAGGGCCGTCGGGACGTGTTCATCCAGAACTTTCAGCGTGAAGCAGATGGTCTCCTTCCCGGTGAAGGCGTCCAGATTGCCTCCGATCGCATCCACTTCCCGGGCGATATGTTTGGCTGAGCGGGAATGCGTGCCTTTGAAGACCATGTGTTCGACGAAGTGAGAGATGCCATTCAACTCCGGAAGCTCATCGCGCGATCCGGTCTTGATCCAGACTCCCATGGCGATCGAGCGGAGGTGCTCCATGCGCTCGGTCAGAATGGTGACGCCGGAGGGAAGTACGGTTCGTCGAATATTGCGATCTGTCACACTGTAAGTGTATCGGCTTTTCCGGGCCTGAGGCGGCTGCCCGGCCCCGGCTCAAAGTCCGCGGGTGGGGGGGGGGGAAGGACGTGGCGCAGCAGGATGGGGTTCCTTCCATGGGCGGTCGG
>JAJYZK010000104.1 GCA_021799945.1 Acidobacteriota bacterium | reverse complement strand
TGCCCATAGATGGAGATGTCGCCGATTCTGCCGCTGTGCGCCTCGATAAACTTCTCGCTCTGCACGAACATGCCACCGGAGCCGCAGCAGGGATCGTAGACGCGGCCCTTGTAGGGCGCGAGCATCTCCACCAGAATGCGGACGACGTGCGCGGGCGTGTAGAACTGGCCGCCCTTTTTGCCCTCCGCGCTGGCGAACTGCGAGAGGAAGTATTCGTAGACGCGGCCCAGAACGTCCTTGGCGCGGTCGGCGGGCGCGCCCAGGCCGACATCGCTGATGAGGTTGATGAGCTGGCCGAGACGCTGCTTGTCGAGTCCGGGACGGCCGTAGTCCTTGGGCAGCACGCCTTTCAGCGACGGATTGTCGCGCTCGATGGCGGCCATCGCGTCATCGACGATGGCCCCGATCTTCGGCTGCGGGGCGCTGGCCTTCAGGCGCCGCCAGCGGGCCTCCTTCGGCACCCAGAAGATGTTGGCGGCGCGGTACTCGTCCGGGTCTTCGGGGTCTGCGCCTTCTTGGCGCTGGCTCTCCAGTTCGGCATGCTTGGCCTCAAAGGCATCCGAGATGTACTTGAGAAAGATGAGGCCCAGGACGACGTGCTTGTACTCCGCCGCGTCCATGTTGTTGCGCAGCGCATCGGCGGCGGCCCAGAGCTTCGATTCAAAACCAAGCGCGGTTGCAGTGCTCACAAAACCCACCTCATAGGTCTGGAAATCCGTCGTAGATCCCGGCGCTCAAGGAATCCTACGCTTCAATGAAGGCTCACAGCGGCAGGCAAAAGTTTATTCCCGGGCAGGGCCGATTCGCCATCAAGCAGCGTCTGCCGCGCCATCCCTTCCCTCTTCTTATCCAATTTGAAGCGTTCCTCCCCGGGATTGGGAACCATCGGCTCGCGTTTATCGCGCCGCGCAGTTCGCCGCAGCTTGCCCTGAGAGAGCGAAGGAGTTCCGACTTCTCCAGAGCCATTTTCCCCGATATCCCAACCTGATATCCCAACTCGGCATCGCCGGGCGACGCGCCTGAGCGCGAAGGACAATAGCGTGGATCGCCGCAGTTGTCGGAAATGTTCATTATCGCCCATGGCGTCAATGCCTTGCCCGATCTCACCTGCGGCTACGGTATGCCGCTCGATTGGCGGCATACTGTAGCCAGGCGATGGGGACATGCAGGCAGCTCATGCCAGGTTCGGAGATTGGATCGGAGACTGGCTCGGCCTGCCGTCTCCGGCGGCGGTTTGGCGGAGTTCCCGACATCCCGCCGTCGGCGGCAACAAACCGAACTCAGCCGCCGGCCGCCTCCGCGGCGCCTTCAATCTGCTCCAGCGACTGTCCGGCGGTCTCGCCCACGCATTTGTACACAAAGAAGGCGCCCAGCAGGCAGATGGCTGCGTAAAGAAAGAAGACGTCCGCCGTTCCGAACAGCCGATTCAGGATGGGGAAGGTGTAGGTGAGCAGAAACGAAGCAGTCCAGAGGGCGGCAACCGCGATGGATACCGCAAGACCCCGGACGCGATTCGGAAACATCTCGGAGATCAATACCCAGGTCACCGGCGCCAAAGACATGGCATAGAAGGCGATGGCGCACAGGGTCATCACCAGGACTCCGGCGCCGTGCAGACCCAATTTATACGCCGCCCCCGCGCACAGGTGGGAAAAACCCACGCCGAGGCAGCCGAAGAGCATCAGCGTGCGGCGTCCGAAGCGGTCGACGAAGAACATGGCGATCACCGTGAATAGCAGATTGATCGCGCCGGTGATCACGATATTGAAAAGAAGGTCGTTCAGGCCATAGCCTGCGCTTCGATAGACCTCTTCGGCGTAGTTGAAGAGAATGTTGATGCCGCACCACTGCTGCAATGCCGCCAGCGCAACGCCGGCCAGGACTCGGCCCCGTATGCCGGGCGCCAGGAGCTCGCGCCAGCCGGCGGCGCCGCGGCCGGAACCCTCCAAGGCAGCCCGGATGCTGCTCACCTCGGCGGCGGCATAAGAGACTCCGCCGATTCGCGCCAGAATCTTTGCCGCCTGCTCCTCCTTACCTCGTAGCAAAAGCCATCGCGGGCTTTCGGGGATCCACAAAGAGGAGAGGAAGAACAGCGAGGCGGGGAGCGAGATGGCCGTAAACATCCAGCGCCATCCGTAAACGGCGTTCCAGCCTGCGGCAATGGCTTGCGGCGTCGCGCCGGCGGGAACCGGCCGCGCGATGCCCCAGTTCACGATCTGGGCGGCGAGGATCCCTATCACCAGAGCAAGCTGATTCAAGCTGACCAATCGTCCGCGCCACGCGGCGGGGCTGATTTCAGCGATGTAGAGAGGTGAGACATTGGAGGCCAGACCGATCGCCACTCCACCGGCGATCCTCCAAAAAATGAAGCCGGCAAACAGATGAGCCCACCCCGTAAGCGCGGAGGAGACCGCAAACAAGAGCGCGCAAAGCGTGAGCGTGCGCCGGCGCCCAAAACGATTCCCGATCGCGCCCCCGGCCAGCGCTCCGCTGAAACAGCCGATCAGGGCGCAACTGTTGGCCCATCCGATCAGCCGCGGCGAGGTCAGGTGAAAGTATGCCTCGTAAAACGGCTTGGCCCCTCCGATTACCACCCAGTCATAGCCGAAAAGCAGCCCACCCATGGCGGCGACAAAGGCAATCAGCCAAACATAGTTTGCAGGCAGGAACTCCGGCTGCTGCGACATGCGCGGAAGATTGGACGGCGTGAAGGTCTGCATCAGGATGCGCCGGCGAAATGCGTATTCCAGCGCATCTCCTCAACCAGATCGGCGGCGCCGGCATGATTGCCGTCGAGCGCCAGGAGATCTCTGAGCAGCCTCTCGGATTCCACCTGGCTCCCAAGCCCCAGGCTGCCCTGCGCGCGAAGGAACAGGACCTCAACCCTCCGGCGCCATTCCAAGTCCTCTTTGAAAAGAAGCATCGACGGCAGGGATGTCGCGAAATAGTCGATCTTCGGCGGCTCCCTTTCGAGCGCATCGGCATACGCCAGAATCGACCGAAATAACTCCGCCGCCTGCTCCGTTTCGCCCAGGCTGCGCATCGCCATCGCCGACCAATAGGTCATATCCGACATGGGCTGGACGCTCATTTGCCGAAAATCGCCGCGCTGCCGCGCCGCCCGCTCGAAAGCCTGGCGCGCCGCCGATTCGTTGCCCGCGCCGCGCTCCGCCAGTCCGATCCAAAAGTAGATCTCGCTGGTGTTCGCCAGCAGATGCCATGCCTCGCTGAGATTGCGCGGCGGATCGAGAGCGGACTGGAACCGCTTGAGCGCTTCCTCGAATCGGCCGTCGCGCAGAAGCCGCTTTCCCGTCAGCAGAGAGGCGCGCGCATATTGGGCCAACGCCAGACCCTCGCCGCCCTCCCAGGGCTGGAATGCCCGCGCCGTCAACAAACGCAGCGCCGCCGAAGGATCGCCCGTCTGGTTCAGCAGTGTGGCGTACTCCAGGGCGAGGTCGTCTCGCGATGCGATCAGGTCCGGATGCCGATTCATCTCCGCGAGCCGCTTCGCCGGCGCTTCGCCGGCGCGTTTCCATAACTGGTCCCGCTCATAGAGCACGCGCGCATCGCTTGGCGCGGCATCCAGAGCTTTGTCGTAAGCCAACAACGCTTTTTCAGGGGTGGCGCGCACGTTGAAATACGCGAGCCCCAGATTGCGCCATACGGTCGGGAAGGATGGGTCGCGAGCCGCTGCGACTTCCCATGCTTCGATCGCCTCTTCATAGCGCCGGCGGTCGTACAGAAAGTTCCCTAAATAATAGGGCGCGCGCGGATCCTCCGGGCGCCGGCGGCAAACATCTTCCAGGAGCAACATCTCTTCCAGGCGGTGAGGAAAGACGTAATCGGGCGGAAGCTCCGCTGCCTGGCGCAGGCAGCGTTGCGCGGCTTCCGGCTCGCCGCATGCCTCATGCAGCGCGGCCAGCAAATATGCCGCGATCGGAGCCGCTCCATCCCGCCGGGTCAGATCGATTGCGCCGAGCGCCTGCAACGCCTCCTGCTTCAAGCCGCAGCGTCGCATATCGAGCGCCAGATCGATGCACTGTTGCGCGTCTTCAGGACTCTCGCCCAGGTCAAGGCGCCGCGCCCACAAATCGAGAGAGTCCATCCTCCGAGTCTCGTCGAGAATCGCTTTCGCCTCTTGATGGCGATTGAGTTTCCTCAAGACGACCACAGCAAGATTGCGGGCATTGTTGTTCCCGCTTTCCGCCTCCAAGCTTCTCCGTATATGCTCCAGCGCGCCGGCCCATCGCTGCGCGCCGGCATCGATCTCGGCCAGGGCAAGAAATGCCGGCGCCCGGAGCGCAGCGACCCAGGTGGCCTTATACAGCGCCGCATGGGCCTCCTCCGCGCGCCCTAAATACCGCAGCGTGATCCCCAAATAGTAGAAGGCTTCGCTATTTGCAGGGTTTGGATTTCTTTCAGTCAGGCGTTCTATCGCGGACCGGAAATGCCTCTCCGCGGCCGCCAGTTCTCCGCGGCGAAGGCGCCACTGCCCGAGAGCGCTGTGTGCGCGGCTCTCGCCGGGGTCGCGGCGAAGAGCCTCTTGCCAGTATGGCTCGGGCGCCCGCGTTGCATGGCGGTACTGCTCCAGATGGACGCCCGCAAGATAAAGCTGCTCGATGCTGCGTATCTCCTCCGGCGAGGGCATTTCAACCGCGACCTGGGGCGCGCCGGCAGGCGCAATCTCCGCGGGCGCATAGCGCAGGAGGCTCCCCGAGGCATCGCGAAGTTCGACCTCCAAGGCGCTCAGGTTTGCTCCCGATGGGATGGCGATCTCCAATAAGAGCGGGCTTCGAATCTCAAGATCGCCCTCCCACCGCCGCAGCAGATCGCCCTTGGCTTTGACCGTCACCGCCGCCCGTGGAATCCCACGCGTCGCCAACACTCCGATGCGGGCCAGTCCGGCCGGCCCCTCAGCCAGACTCATTGCAGCATGCAGATTTGCGGCCAGAGGAACCCCAATGGAGCGGATCGGGTACCAGTATTGACTGAATTTTTTGGTCTCCCACGGCGCAAGAAAAGAAAAGTCTGGCTGGTTGTCCGAGTAGACGCCGGCCATCAATTCCACGTAGGGGCCGTCGTGGTCGGTCAAGCTGCGATCCCACGCATAGCCGAATTCGTGGTTTCCCCAGGTCCACTGCTTCTTGCCCGGGGCGATGAAATGACTCGCTACATGCACCACGCCTGCTTGAGCGGCATGATCGTACCCACCGAAAAAGTCCCCTTGGGTGCCTGCGACCATGTAGCTGGTCGGCACAGGGATATTTGCATACCAACTCAAGTCGTTTGGCGGATAGGAACCATCCGGGCGATACCGGGCTGGCGCCTCCTCGGCAGGGACCCCCCGCTCCGCGCGCTCTGCATACCGCACGCCATAATAATCCCGGTCGCTCAGCGGAAACTTCGAGATGGCCCGCTTCGCATGGTCGGTGACGAAGCTCACATCGGGGGGGAAGAACGATTGATAGCTTTCATGCACCCGCGCCGCCATGTTCGCCCACCAGAGAAACGTCTGCGTCGTCTGGGTCCGGTTGAAGAGCCTTACTTTCAACTCCAAATACGCGCGGTCCGGATGGAGGCAGACGCCATGAGCGCCCTTCATCCGGGTGAAAGGATCGTGATCGCTGCACCAGACGGTCACCGATCCGTCGCCGCCCTGTTCGATCTCTACGCTCACCGGCAGGAAGGTCCCGGGACGATGATGCTGCGGCCAATTAAATTCGACTCCGCCTGATATCCACGGGCCGGCCAGACCGACCAGCGCCGGCTTAATCACGTTCTGGCGATAGAAAAAGTCATAGCCGTTCACCTTGTCGAAGCCAACGTGAATGCGGCCCCCGATCTCCGGAAGGATCATGATCCGCAGCCATTCGTTTTCCAAATGAACGGCCTGCCATAGGCGGGGCTTCGGCTCGATGGAGATGCGATCGATCAGCGGCAGAGGATAGACGGCCCCGCGGCTGCCTTGATAGACGCGCGTCTCCAAAAACATGGGATTCCGGTCCGGAGGCGCCGGGGCATACGTCAAGATCTCCACAGGCTCGCTCCAGCCGGCGACGGGGCCTGTTTCGCTCGCCGGCCTCGGCGGAAGGAGGAGCCGGTCAGTTTGCGGGGGCGAGTCAACCAAGATTTTTTCTGTCATGTCCGACGAACCAGTTCCCTACCCGGGTTTCCGGGAAGATGCCAAAACTCCCCCGGATGGCCGCGCCGTCCGTGGCTTCTGCGCTCCTTCGTTAACGATAACAATGATAAACGCCGGAAGGATTTTTTTTTGTGCGAAATGTATGGCCCCCTGGCGCATTTCGCCGCCGCCATCAGATCTTCAGCGATTCTTCTTCCGTTTCCGTCAATCCTGCGGAAAAGAGGCTCAGATTGCTCCTCAGAACGATATGCGGAGCCAACTTTGTAGATTCCCGTGGGGCGATATTTTGCACAAGATATCTGGTCAGGGTCTCCAGAGCGGTTTTTCCCTGGGTGACCGGACGTTGATACAGCGACGCCAGAACCTTGCCGGATTTAATCAGCGGCGCCAGTTCCGGGTATAAGTCGGTGGTGATCACCTGAATCTCACCCAGAAGCCTGCGTTCCCCAAGCGCCCTGAGGATTGGAAGGCTGTTCGCGGTATTCACATAAATGCCTTCCACGCGAGGCCTTTTCGTCAAGAGCTTCAACATGGCGTCGTAGGCCTCCTCGGGCCGCTCATGCGTCTCCACCACGGGCAGCAGGGAAAGATGTGGCGCAACCATTGCCAGCGTGGCCGCGAATCCCCGCAGCTTCTCTGCGTGGTCCTGGGTATCCAGATCGCCCGTGATGACGGCAACCGTGGCCTGGCGCTGAATTGCGCACGAGAACAATTCGGCGGCCAGTCCTCCACTCACCTCGGAATCGATGGTGATCGACGCCAATCGCTCGGCGCCGGGCAGGTCGGTCCCGACGAAAACCGCAGCAATTTTTCGCGCCGCGATCTTCTTCATGAGCGGAACAAATTGCGATGCTTTTCCCGGCGTAAGAATCAACCCGTCATACCCCTCACGCAAACGCGATTCAATCAACTCCAAATCGCCCTTGCCGATGCGAGGGTACTCCGCAAAATCGAGGCGCAGATCCAGGCCGTGAGCGTCCGCCGCCGATGCCTGAATCCCCTTACGCAGCAGATCGAAATAGGAGGCAATCTGCCGGGGCAGGAAAACCCCGATCCGCAAACGACGGTTTAGCTTCAAGTTTCGCGCCGCTAGATTTGGCCGGTAGGCAAGCTCCTTGGCCTTTGCCAGCACCCGGCTCCGTGTCTTCTCGTTCACCCCGGACCGGTTGTGGAGAGCGCGATCGACCGTGCCAATGGAAACGCCGAGCGCGACAGCGATTTCTTTAATGCCTGGCGGCTTTGCGCTATCGTTCTTCACTTCATCCCGTTTCCGTCGTTTGTATTCTGCTATTCGCGCGCGTTCTCAAATCAAATGCGCAAAATAGCCCGCGTCGTCTGTAGGCGCTCGGCGGCTGAAGCATCCACGATAGTTTACAATAGCCCGACTCTCCTTCGGCGCGCCCGGCGGCCTGCGGCGGCGCACACAATCGCCATGCGCACAGTTATGCGCCCACCTCATCTTCTCGCCTTGCGGCGCATACGATTTAATGGGTTACGAGCCGGAGCAACGGCCGGCGCCCAGGAACAACAAGCGAAGTTTGCCGGAAGGATGAAGCGCCTGGGGCGCACGCAAGTTATTGAACGCCCCAGGCGCCACCGGCCTCTCTTGCCACGGGCGCCCAATGCTGGTGAGTTGTGCGCTGCCCATCCCGCGGGAATGAGATTTGTTTGGCGATAGCTCGCGACCGGCTCCGCCCACGCGTCCCCCGAGTATTCTTCCCCCTTGACGCCGCCCATACACCCCGATTCAGAAAATATACTTCAACGAGAACTGGAAGAACCGAGCGTCCGGAGTGTAGTTCTGAAAAAATCTAGGCGATGTGATCTGCCCGCCATTCGAATTGTCCGAGGTCACGCTGGGATCTCCATATGCCGGCGTATTCAGCACGTTGAAGATATCCGCGCGAAACTCCATTTGCTCTTCGCGAAACGGGGCCAGGTCCTTGAAGATGGACATGTTTATCCTCTCGTAACCTGGACCCATGATTTGATTGCGCCGGCCGCCCACGAACGCCAGCACCTGCTTAAGATTCGTGATGTATTCCGGGTATGTGAATCCGGGCTGCGGCTGGTTTGGATTGCCTGCGTTTGGCCCGGGACTGATCAGATCTCCGGGCAGCGGATTTGCGAATGCGCACGGGTTAAACCAGTTCGTCTTGGTGCGCGTCCTCGCCGCGCAGGTTATCGATGGGTTCGAGGGGTCCTGCGTTCCACCCGCGGAGAAGGGGCCGCGCGAGAGAATCGCAAAGGAACTGCTCCCGGACGCAGTCGTAATGTCCGGATATATGGTGAAGGGATTTCCCGTTTGGGCTGCAAAGGTAAGGTCCGTTGACCATCCGCCGCCAAGCAGATTCGCAAGCCCGGCGTGGTTCATGTGAGCTCGCTCCATCCCAAAAGGAAGTTCATACAGCCCGTTGAAGGTGAAACGCTGGCGCGTGTCCCAGGGAGAGTTTGCAAATGCGTCCAGGATCGGAACCAGATTCGTATTGTGGTACCCCCCGTCTCCCGTGCTGCCCAACCCCGTTGGAGCGTCATCCATGGCGTGGGACCACGTATAGGTCGCCAGAAAATTCAAGCCGCCCGAGAAGCGCTTCTGGATCTGGGTTTGCAATGCATTGTAGGTATTGGCGCCGGACATGGCCATGTAATTGTCGCCGCCGAATTGCGGGAAGGGCTGCACAAACTGGGAATCGTTCCCCGGATTCAGGAGCGCTTCCGGAGCGTTTTGATTTACCCAGTTAAACACATGCCGCCCTACGGATCCCACGTAGCCCATGCTGAAGGCCAGGTTCGGCGTGAACGACTCCTCGAACGTAAGGTTTTCCGCCTGGGTATAGGGA
>JAJYZK010000103.1 GCA_021799945.1 Acidobacteriota bacterium | reverse complement strand
CAATTTTGTATGTTGCCGAGCAAGGCTGCAAATGGCGCGGGCTTCCCTCTCGTTTTGGGAACCGGCATACCGTGTATGCACGCATGAATCGCTGGGCGAAGAGCGGGGCTCTGGATCGCGTCTTTGAGAGGTTACAGACCGAGCAGATCGTGCGCATCAAGATAGAAGCCGTTTCGCCGGACTCGACCTCGATCGAAGTCCAACCCCATGGAGCCGACGCGTTAAAAAAAAGACGGCCCAGGCCATCGGCAAAACCCGCGGCGAATGAAACGCCGAGATTCATATGGTTGCCGCGGATGCTCGAACGGCTGTAGTCTTCGCGCCGTCGCCCGGCGGCGCGGGCCTTGGACTGTTCGTTGCAGAACGGTTCGTGGCAATGCAATCCCCATCGATCCCGCCGGCTGAAACCGTGCGCTGACCTTCAAGCCGCCTCGCCGGCCAGAAAATCGCGGACCGCGGCGCTGAACTCCTCCGGCAGCTCCACCGGCGTCAGGTGCGCGCCCGGCAGCTCCCGGTAGCGCGCTCCCGCGATGCCCCGTTCGAGCATCCGGCCATCCTGCGGCGTCGTCGTCGGATCTTCGGTCCCCGCCACAATCAGGGCGGGCGTTTGTATCCGGCGCAGGTCGTTCGTCAAATCCGCATCCCGGATCGCCGCGCAGCTCGCCGCATATCCCTGGCGAGAGGTGGAAGTCAGCAGCCCCACCACCCGGGCCACGCTTTCCGGATGCGCGCCGCGGTACCCGGCGGTGAACCAGCGCTCGGCCACGCCTTCGGCTACCGCGGCCATGCCGCCTTCCAACGCCAATCGAATCCGATCCTCCCACCCCTGGCGGGCGCCGATCCGCGCCGCGGTGTTGCTTAAAATAAGTTTCCCGATGCGCTCCGGCGCCTGCAGAGCAAGCTGCATGCCGATCATGCCGCCCAGCGACACACCCGCAAAGTGCGCCCGGCGCACGCCGAGCGAGTCGAACAGCGCCACGGCCTCCGCCGCAAACTCCGCCAGCCGATACTCTCCGGCCGGCGCGCCGCTGCCTCCATGGCCCCGCAGATCCCAGCGCAAAATCCGGCGCTCCCGGCCGAGAATCTCGGCCACCCCATCCCACAGCGTCAGATCCGTTCCCAGCGAATGCGCCAGGGCCAGGGTCTCACCCCTCGAAGCGCCTTCCAGACGGTATTCGAGATGCACGCCATTCACGGTAACCGCCCCCATCGCCCCCCTCCACTGGCCGCCCACCGCTTCCTTATCCGGGCTCCGCGCCTCTGTCCACTGTACGCCCCCTTTGGCGTTCATCATCCGTTTACAGGGGTCTTGATACGTTGTCCTTAGCGTCAATGTGTTTAGACTGGCCTCGGAATCCATTTCCGCGCTCGGCGTTTTTCGTGAGGAAACTAAAAGTATGATTCGTCGCCTGCTGGTCCTGGCCGCCTCCCTCGGTTTCTGCGCCTCGCTCTCCGCGCAGCAGATCGTGCTCACCGGCGCGGGCTCCACCTTCGCCTATCCGCTCTACTCCGCCTGGGGCGCCGATTACGCCCGGCTTCATCCCAACGTCCACGTTAACTATCAGTCCATTGGATCGGGCGGCGGAATTCGTCAGGTGTCGAGCGGAACGGTGGACTTTGGCGGCACCGACGGCCCCATGACCGACCAGCAACTGGCTCAGGCCCGGCAATCGGTGGGCTCGACGATCCTGCACTTGCCCACCGCTCTGGGCGCCGACGTGCCCACCTACAATATTCCCGGCGTCACCGCGAGCCTCAACTTTACCCCCGCGGCCCTGGCCGGCATCTACCTGGGAAGCATCACCAAATGGAACGATCCGGAGATTGCCCGCGCCAACCCCGGCGTCAAGCTTCCCGCCAGCGGCATCATCGTCTGCCATCGCTCCGACGGCAGCGGCACCACCTATGTCTGGGCCGACTATCTATCCAAGGTCAGCCCCGAATGGAAGCGCAGGGTCGGCGTTTCCACCTCCGTCGATTGGCCGGTCGGCATTGGGGGCAAGGGCAATGAGGGAGTGGCCGGTTTCGTGCATCAGATGCCCAACTCCATCGGATACGTGGAGCTGATCTACGCCATTCAAAACCACATGAGCTACGGGCTGGTGCGCAACGCCGCCGGCAAGTTTGTCAAAGCGGATCTCAATAGCGTCACCGAGGCCGCGGCCGGCGCGGTCAAGAATATGCCCGCGGACTTCCGGGTGTCGATCACCAACGCTCCGGGCGCCGGCGCCTATCCCATTTCCAGCTTCACCTGGATTCTGGTGCGCCGCAGCATGCCGGACAAGGCCAAGGGCGCGGCGCTCAAGGCCTTTTTGATCTGGGCGCTCACCGACGGACAAAAGCTGACCGCGCCTCTCTCGTATGCGCCGCTGGCCCCGCAGGTCGTCGCAAAGGAAATGCGCGCCATCCAGACTCTCCAGTATTGAAGCCCCGCGGGATTCACGCCGGCCCCGGCAAATCCCGCGCCGCGGACTGCGCCTGCGGCGTCGGACCCTTGCTGCGGAAGTAGCGCGCCGCCTCCTCACGGGTCTTGATCCCGCTCAGCGTCTGTTGCGGATCGTCGCCCGACCGCGCCGCCTGCGCCGCGATCAGCGACCGCTGCAAATCGTTCGGCGGCAGGAATAGGCTCGTCCCGCGTATCTCCGCCGCCGGGGCCGGGATCGCCGGCGCGCTGCGCGGCCTCTCCTCGGTGAGCAGTTGCCCCAGAGTCGGAGCCATGGCGATCCGCTGGCTGGGCGGCATCCTCTCGGCGGGAATCTTCAGCCAGTCCCGCAGTGTGGCCGCAATCGAGGCATGGTCATAGGGCGCCTCCCGATCGCTGCGGAAGACCGTCCCTGGCGCGATCCAGGGCGAGGCGGCCACCGCCGGAACCCGCACGCCAAATCGGTCGAAGCCAAAACCCTCCTGGCCGGGATCGCTGGCCGCGTCCGGGCAGGCCGCGCCCCACGGCGGCATGGCGTGGTCGTACGTGCCGCCGTGCTCATCGTAAGTAATCAGCAGCAGCGTCCGGCTCCATTTCGGCGATTGGCTCACCGCCTGCCAGATGGCGTACAGGAACTGCTCGCCGGCCACCACGTCGTGCGGCGGGTGCTGGTCGTTCGGATCGTCCAGAAAGCTGGGCTCCAGAAACGAATAGCGGGGTAGCCTTCCCGCCGCGCAGTCCTTTTTGAACGCGTCGAAGTGGGCGAAGCGGTCGAAGGCGTACCGCGCCAGCCGGGGAAACATCAGCAGCGTCAGCGGCGGCGTCAGCAGCGTGTCGCAGTAGACCTTCCAGGAGACGCCAATCTCCTCCAGCGTTTCAAAGATGGTCTTCACGTTCCATCGCGCGGGATCCACCGGGTCCCCGTTCACCACGTTTCCGTTGGAAGTTCCGGCGTGCAGAAAGGCGCGATTGGGCCAGGTATCCGTGGGGACCGAGCTGAACCAGGCATCGCAGACGGCGAAGCTTCGGGCCAGCCCGCTGAGCACCGGAAGCTGTTGCGGACTGTATGCCTCCATGATCTCCGCTGGATCGGCGTCCGCGGCCGCGCCCAGATAATTGACGGCGAACCCGAGATTGGGAAACGCAGGCGTCTGGCTGGCCGCCTGGCCCTGTCCGTAAAGCTGCTCGGTCACGTTGTTGAAGTCTTCCAGCGGATCGGGATCGGGAATCGTCGTGTCGGCGGCGCCGCGGGAGATAAAAATCTTCTTCGGCGGATCGCCGCGGAAAAAGCCCGGATTTCGCGGGTTCCAAAGCTCCGCGTGAAGACCGTCGAAGGCTCTCGCCGCAGATCCGGCGGGAATTTGCCGGGCCGGCTGCGCCTCTCCGTCGGGATACAGCCACCCCAGCATGGTGTCGAAGGAGCGGTTCTCCAGCATCACCACCACCAGATGGTCGATGACCTGCTCTATCGGCATCGGCGCTGGTCCAGCCTGCGGGGAGATGGCGGCCATCGTCCCTCCTTCAATTCCCTGCGGCAAATTCTCAACTGCGCTTTCGCGTGGCTCGGTTCGCGCCGCGGCCTTTCGCCATGCATCGCTCCCGCGCCGGAGCCCGCTGCGGTTTCTCTGCCCGGATTCTACAAAAAGCCGCGTTTCCGCGGGAAAGTGAATAGCAGGCTCTGGTGTCCCGAGTCGGAAGTTCGCATCACAACTGAACTGTCATCCTGAGCGGAGTTTGGCCGGCTTTTGGGCCAAACGGAGTCGAAGGATCTGCGGTTGTTCTTGAGCGAATTTCCGATTCGCCATACTAGACCGCGATGGTGAAGCTTTCCTCGTCGCGGACCACGCTTCGATAGAGCGTATCCCGCTCCACTGGCGCACGTCCGGCCTCCCGGATCAGACGGATCAGCTCGGAGCGGCGCATTCCCTGCGGGGTGGTGGCTCCCGCGTCGTGATAGATCTTTTCCTCGACCACGGTGCCGTCGATGTCGTCGGCCCCGAAGCGCAGCGCAATCTGGGCGATCTTCTCGGTCATCATCTGCCAGTAGGCTTTGATATGCGGAAAGTTGTCCAACAGCAGACGGCTGACGGCAATCTGCCTCAGGTCGGTCAACCCGGTGGTCCGGCGCAGATGTTCGAGCGCGGTGTGGTCCGGATGGAAGGCCAACGGGATGAACGTCTGAAATCCTCCGGTCTCGTCCTGAAGCGCGCGCAGCCGCAGCAGATGGTCCACGCGGTCCTCGTCGTTCTCCACATGGCCGTATAGCATGGTGGCGTTCGAACGCAGGCCGATCCGATGGGCCGCGCGCGCCGTCTCCAGCCACTCGTCGCCGTCGATTTTGTGGTCGCAGATGATGTGCCGGATCCGGTCGGAAAATATCTCCGCCCCGCCGCCCGGCAGAGAATCGACGCCGGCTTCCTTCATCTTCGCCAAGGTCTGCGGGATGGTCAGCTTGGCCCGCCTAGCCAAGTAGGCCACTTCGACCATGGTGAAGGCCTTGATGTGAACCTTGGGAAAACGCTGCTTCAGGCCGGAGGCCAGATCGAGAAAATACTCCAGGGGCAGATCGGGATGAAGTCCCCCGACGATATGAAATTCCGTCACCGCTTCGCTGTAGCCGGAGGCGGCTGCGCTCCACGCCTGTTCCAGCGACATGGTGTACGCGCCGGGACTGTCTTTCCTGCGGCCGAAGGCGCACAATCTGCACGCGGCGACGCAAACATTGGTGGGGTTGATATGCCGGTTTACATTGAAATAGGCGACGTCGCCGTGCATCTTTTCCCGCACAGAATTGGCCAGCCACCCTACCGCCAGAATGTCGCCGGAGCGGTACAGGGCCACGCCTTCGGCGAAGTCCAGCCGTTCCCCGGCGAAGACCTTCTCCGCAATCGCGCGCAGCCCGGAGTCCTCGCTTGCAAACCGCAGGTTTGGGGCCGCCGCGGGAGGCTCTCGGAAGTCTGTCGATCCGCTCACTTCCCTTATGATACCCGGAAGCGGAGCCGCGGGTTGCCGGAGGCCCGGGGCAAAGCGGCCCGGCGAATGGATGCCCGCCCTGACGGTCCGGCCGAGAGAGCCGTGCGGATTCCCAACCCATCCGTAAGCCGCGTGCGGTACTATTCGGGGAGTGGCGGCCGCGAGGCCGAGGACTCATTCTCTGGCTTCCTTGTTTGCTGGCATATATCGGATGCGTCTTTGTTTAGCACTGGCTCTGGCCGCCGCTTCGCTGTCGCCCGCGAATGCGGCGCAGCCGGATGCGCCAACGGCGCCGCAGGCCGTCCTGCCCACCGTCACCGCCTATTCTCTGGGAAAGACCCGGACCACTCTCCCCAAAGACTTCACCGCGCCGCTGAATGTCTTGATCCTCTCGTTTCAACGGGACCAGCAGGCCGAGGTGGAGGGATGGCTGCCCTCCCTCAAGGCGATGGCAAGTGCACACCCGGAGTGTCAGTTTTGGGTGCTTCCGGTCTTTCCCACGGAAAACTACCTCTACCGCTGGTGGCTCAATGCGTCTCTGCGCAATAGCGCGCCCGATCCCGGAATCCTCGGTCATACCGTGCCGCTCTACGTCAACAAGCCGCGGTTTCTGCGGTCGCTGCAGATCGGCTCGGAGAAGAACATCGCGCTGCTGCTGACCGACCGCTCGGGCAAAGTGCAATGGACCACGTGGGGGAGCGTCTCCGACGGGAAAAAAGAGGCGCTGGCGGCAGCGCTGGCCGCCGGAGCCCGGAGCAAGTAACTCCGCCTTCCGCTCTCCGCACGCTCCCCTGCGTAGAATGAAGCGCATGAAGACCCGACATGCGAGCGCGGCCGGCCCCGCGCCGCCGGGCGCCTCCGCAGCCGAGGCGCGAAGGCCAAGCCGGGAGCTGGGTCTCTTCGACTCCACGATGATCGTGATCGGGACCATGATCGGATCCGGCATTTTCATCGTCCCCGCGGCCATGTCCCGCACGGTGGGAGGGCCGGGATGGCTGCTGCTGGCCTGGCTGCTCACCGGACTGCTGACCGTCACCGCCGCGCTCTCCTACGGCGAACTGGCCTCCATCCTGCCGGGCGCCGGCGGCATGTATCTCTATTTGCGCGAGGCCTATTCGCCCCTGTGGGGTTTTCTTTACGGCTGGACTCTCTTTACCGTAATCCAGACCGGGACCATCGCCTCGGTCGCCGTCGCCTTCGCCCGGTTTCTGGGCGTGCTGGCGCGCTCCGTTTCCGAATCGCGCTATCTGCTGGCGCCCATCCACATTTCCTCCCGTTACGCGCTGACGCTGTCGAGCGCCCAACTGGCCGCCATCGCCGTCATCCTGCTGCTCACCGGCGCCAACGCCCTGGGACTAAAGTACGGCAAGGCGGTGCAGAACCTGTTCACCGTGGCCAAAATCGGCTCTCTCCTGGCGCTCGTCGTTCTGGGACTCACCGTCGGCTGGAGCCGGGAAGCGGTGCGCGACAACCTGGCGTCGCTGTGGACCCGTCCTCCCGCCTCCGCGGGAGCGCCGGCATCGGCTCTGGGGATCCTTGTCGTTCTCTGCATAGCGCAGGCCGGATCGCTCTTTTCCGCGGATTCCTGGCACGATGTCACGTTCGCCGCCGAGGAAGTCGAAGATCCCCGGCGCACGCTCCCCTGGGCCCTGGTGATCGGAGTCGGCGTGGTGATCCTGCTCTATCTGGCGGCCAACGTCGCCTATCTGGCGGCCCTTCCTTACGCCCAGATGCAGCAGGCGCCCCACGACCGGGTGGCGACTGCGGTTCTAGAGCGCATCTTCCCGGCCTGGGGCGGCCAGGCGATGGCGCTCCTGATCATGATTTCCACCTTTGGCTGCATCAACAGCCTGGTGCTGGCCGGGCCCCGCGTTTACTTCGCCATGGCCCGCGACGGGCTCTTTTTTCCCGCGGCCGCCCGCTTGAACCGGGCGCGCGTTCCCGGGTGGTCTCTCGGCATTCAGGCCCTGTGGTCTTCCCTGCTGGTGCTGCTCACCACCTATTCCCCGGCGACGGGGTATGGAAATCTGTACAGCGACCTGCTGGATTACATCGTATCGGCCGCGCTTATCTTCTACATTCTGACCGTCGCGGCGCTGTGGGCGCTGCGGCGCAAATTGCCGGGGGCGCCGCCCATCTACCGCACGCCGGGATATCCCTTCGTCCCGGCCGTCTACCTGCTGGGGGCAGGCGCCATTGTTCTTTGCCTGGTGCGCTACCGGCCGGCGAACACCTGGCCCGGCCTGGCTCTCGTGCTGAGCGGCCTGCCGGTCTACTGGCTGATCCGCCGCTCCGCCGGCCCGCGCCGGAATTCGTAACTTCGCAGGTCGGAGCAGGTTGGAAGCGGTTCTACGCCGCCGCTCACGCGAAAGTTAATAACAGGCTCTAAGCCGCGCCGCGCGTCGCCGCTCCATTCACCAGCCGGAGAATCCCCAGAGGATTGGCGCTTCGCAAGGCCTCCGGCAGCGCGGGGTCGGGAAAATCCTGAAAGCATACCGGCCGGGCGAAACGAAGAATCGCTCCCGCGCCCACGGATGTGGAGCGGCCGTCGCTGGTGGCCGGAAACGGCCCGCCGTGCACGGTGGCGTAGCCCACCTCCACTCCGGTGGGATAGGAGTTGAACAGCACCCGGCCCACCTTTCGAGCGAGGACTTCGATCAGCTCCGAATATTCGGCCAGCTCCGCCTCGTCGCCGTGAATCGTAGCGGTCAGGTGCCCTTCCAGCCGGCCGGCCGCCGCCAGCAGATCCTCTTTGCCGCCGTAGGCGACCAGCACGGCGGTTGGGCCGAAGATCTCCTTGGCCAGCTCCCCGTCTCCGGATAGGCCTTCGCAATCCGCCAGCCAGAGCGACACCTGCGCCAGAGCCGCTCCGTTTCCGCCCTCGGCCTCGCCGCCTTTGGCCAGCAGGCGGGCGCTGCCGGAGCTCAGCCGGGCCCCGACCGCGGAGGCAAACTGGCGCGCCATCCGTTCTGTCAGCAGGGTCTGCGCTCCCGTCGCCGCCACCTTGTCGGAAATCTCCTTTAGAAAAGCCTCCGTTCCCGGTTCCCGGGGAATAAAGATCAGTCCGGGCTTGGTGCAGAACTGGCCTGCGCCCAGCGTAAAGGAGGATTGCAGCCCCCCGGCGATGGCCGCGCCTCGCCGATTCAAAGCGCCGGGCAGAATAAAGACCGGGTTCACGCTGCCCATCTCGGCATAGCAAGGTATGGGCGCCGGACGCGATGCGGCCAGCTTCATCAGCGCCGTTCCCCCGGCAAACGAGCCGGTGAAGGCCACGGCCTGCATCGCGGGATGCTGCGCCAGGGCCGCGCCCACTTGAACGCCGGCGTCGAACAGCAGCGAGAAGACGCCTTCCGGCATGCCGCAGGCGCGCACGCTCTCTCGAATCACGCATCCCACCAGCTCGCTCGTTCCGGGATGCGCCGGGTGCGCCTTGAAGACCACCGGATTGCCCGCGGCCAGCGCCGAGGCGGTGTCGCCTCCGGCTACGGAAAAGGCCAGCGGAAAGTTGCTGGCGCCGAAGACGGCAACCGGCCCGATCGGCCGGAGCATGGATCGCAGCGCCGGCTTTGGCACCGGCTTGCGGTTGGGA
>JAJYZK010000102.1 GCA_021799945.1 Acidobacteriota bacterium | reverse complement strand
AGGTCCGCCGTGCGGCAGCCCTGCCGCAGGGCTTCGCGGACCGCAAGCTCCACCGAGCGCGCCGCCTGCTCCATCCCCGCCGAATAGCGCAAGAGCATGGCCGCGGTCAGGATCGCTCCCAACGGATTGGCGATTCCCCTGCCTGCGATGTCGGGGGCCGAGCCATGCACCGGCTCATACAGATTCACCGCCCCGCCAAGGGTCGCCGAGGGCAGCATTCCGAGCGAGCCCGCGATCACCGCCGATTCGTCGCTGAGAATATCTCCGAAGAGATTCTCGGTGAGGACGACATCGAAATTGCGCGGCGCGTTCATCAGGTGCATGGCGCAGGCGTCCACGTATTGATGCTCCAGGGTGACCGACGGATACTCCTTCGCCGCATCGGTGACGGTGTCCCGCCAAAGCTGGGAGACCTCGAGCACATTGGCCTTATCGACAGAGGTCACTTTGCTGCGGCGCGACGCCGCCAGTTGAAAGGCGATGCGGGCGACGCGGAGAACCTCCTCGCGGGTGTAGCGCATGGTGTTCCAGGCCTCGCCGCTCTCCCGGCTCCATTGCCGCGGCTCGCCGAAGTAGAGCCCGCCCAGCAGCTCCCGAACGAAAAGGATGTCCGCTCCCTCCGCCACCTCCGGGCGCAGCGGCGAATTGCCGGAGACTCCGGGAAAGGCAAAGGCGGGCCGCAGATTGGCAAAGCCGCCGAGCGCCTTGCGAAGCTGCAGCAGGCCCGCTTCCGGACGGCTGCCCGGGGGCAGGGAATTGAACTCATTTCCCCCCACCGCTCCCAGCAGCACGGCGTCGCTCCGCCGCGCCTCCGCGAGCGTTTCTCCGGGCAGCGGCGAACCGGTTTCCCGGATCGCGACTCCTCCGATGGGCATCTCGGTCAGCTCCAGCTCGAACTCGCCCGACTCCGCCACGGCGCGCAGCACGCGCACTGCCTGCCGGGTGACCTCCGGGCCTACGCCATCTCCGGCGACCGCCAGGATCTTCAATTTCGATTGCGATTTCATTCCATCTCCCCGGCGCCCCACGCGGGGCGCCGCCAGCGGGTAAAAATCAAAGTGCGGTCAGGATGCGGAGATCAAACGCCCTTCCGCGGACTTCGATGCTGCGCGGCGCCACTCCGCGACCAGCGCGATCAGGTCCTGGTCGTAGATCGCCTTCTTGCGGTCGGCAACCTCGTTGAAGTGACGATACGCATGCTCCAGTTCCGCGGCGTCCAGCACGTAGCCCAGCTCCTGCAGCCGATGCGCGAGGGCCCGTCTGCCGGAGTGCTTGCCCAGCACCAGGCGATTGTGCGGCACGCCGACCGAGGCCGGCGTCATGATTTCGTAGGTGAGCGGATTCTCCATTACTCCATGCTGATGAATGCCGGCCTCATGAGCGAATGCGTTGCTGCCCACTACTGCCTTGTTGGGGGCCGGCCCGAAGCTGATGAGTTCGGCCAGCAACTGGCTCGTCGGGTAAAGGCGCTCCAGGATCAGAGAGTGCGTAACCGGAAATCGCTCCTTGCGCACCAGAATGGCGGCGGCCACTTCTTCCAGGGCCGCGTTGCCGGCCCGTTCTCCAATGCCGTTGATCGTGCACTCCACCTGCCGCGCGCCCGCTGCGATCGCCGCCAGGCTGTTGGCCACCGCCAGGCCCAGATCGTTATGACAGTGGGACGAAAGAGCCACGTGCTCCGCCTGCGGAACCCGCTCCCGCAGCATGCGGAAGATCGCGGCGTATTCCTCCGGCACGCAATAGCCCACGGTGTCGGGAAGGTTGATGACCGTGGCGCCGGCGTCGATCGCCGTGGCCACCATCCGGCAGAGAAAGTCGGGATCGGCGCGCGTGGCGTCCTCGGGTGAGAACTCCACGTCGTCCACATACTGCCGCGCCAGCCGGACGGCCTCCGCGGCCTGCTCCAGCGCCTCGGCCCGGGAAATCTTCAGCTTGAATTCGAGATGAATGTCGGAGGCCGCGAGAAAAATATGGATGCGAGAGCGGGCCGCCGGCTCCAGGGCGCGGGCCGCCGCTTCGATATCCTCGCGCCGGGCCCGCGCCAAGGACGCGATTCGCGGGCCGCGCACCTCCCGGCTCACCGCCCGCACCGCCTCGAAGTCTCCCGGCGAGGCGATGGCGAAGCCGCTTTCCAGCACGTCCACGCCCAGACCCTCCAGGGCATGCGCCATGCGCAGCTTTTCTTCGATCGTCATGCTGCAGCCCGGAGACTGTTCGCCGTCGCGAAGCGTGGTGTCGAAGAATTGAATGCGACTGTTTGTCATTGCGGCGCATGCTCCTCAAGGCCCGCTTTCATTGTCGCGGGCATCCAGGTATAGGTCAAATTTATAATTCTTCTAATTATCATGCATATTAATTATGCTATGTGTGAAATCCACTGGCGTACGGCTTTATAGATTATGGACATCCATCAGCTCGAGACCTTCCTCGCCGTGGCCCAGGAAAAGGGCTTTTCCCGGGCGGCGGCCAGACTGCGCCGCACGCAGCCGGCCGTCAGTCAGGTAATCCGGAGACTGGAAAGCGACCTGGGCGAGCCGCTCTTTGAGCGGAGCTCCCGGGACGGCGCGCTGACCGCTGCCGGAGAGCTTCTGCGCGACTACGCCCAGCGCATGGTGAAGCTGCGGGAAGAGGCGGCCGGAGCCATTCGGGAGTTGAAGTCTCTGGAGCGGGGCCGGTTGCAGATCGGCGCGAATGAATATACCTGCCTCTATCTGCTCGGGGTGCTGGACCGGTTTCGGCGGCAATGCCCGCAGATCGGGGTGACGGTCCGGCGCTCGCTGGCCAGCAAGATCCCGGAGGAGGTCGCCGCGCGGGGGGTGGAGATCGGTATTCTCTCCTTTCGTCCCGGAGGAGCGGAGATGAAGGCGATCGCGGTCTATACCGACGAGCTGGCCTTCGTGGTGAATCCCAAACACCCGCTGGCCGGGGAGCGCGGAGTGGCGATCGAGGATCTGGGCGCGGAGAGCTTCGTGGCCCACAATGTCGCCTCCCCTCTGCGCCGCCAGGTCATTGCGGCCTTTGCCCGGCACAACACTCCGCTGAACATGGGCGTGGAGCTGCCCAGCCTGGAGGCGATCAAGCGTTTTGTGGCCATGGGCAATGGCGTCGCCCTGGTTCCCGGGCTGACCGTGGAACGAGAGTTGGCGAGCGGGGAACTGGTGAAGGTTCCCGTTGAGGAGCTGCGCTTCGAGCGCCGGCTTCGCCTGGTGCATGCTCGCAGAGCCACGCTGTCGCACGCGGCGGTCGCGTTCCTCAAGGTGGTCCGCTCGCTCGCGGCGGAGCGCGGTTGGCCTTACGAGTTCCGCCAGGAGCGCCCCGGGGAAGCGGTGCGGGGACGGTTGGACGGCCCGTAGGCCCGGTTCGCGCATTTCCGCGGCGCTTTTTCAACAAGCTCCCGGTCGGGCTGCCCCCGCAAGGCGAATGCTTTCAGCCCAGGGACTCCGCAGCCGGAGCGTGGCGTGGGGAGCGGCGGCGTGAGAAGCGGCGCCAAAATCGAATCCGAATCCTCGCTGCCGGAGCAGCTTTGGAGGCTGACCACAGGTACAATTGCGGGTACGGGTCATCGCAGACCATTCAAGCAAATTATGACGCGCCCGGTGAAGTGTGTTCCTGCCGGCGGGCTGAGTAGGGAGAGGTTCAGGAACGGATGAAGAAAATTTTGTTGTTGTTTGCGCTGCTGCCGATTTTGACAGCGGCCGGCTTCGCCCAGGAGAGCCGTCAGGATGTGAGCGTAAGCGTGGGTGGAATCTTCCCCGTGTCGATAAGCCAGAATGCCGTGCAGCAGACGGCCACAAATGGTTTGCAGGGGTTGGTCAGCTACCGCTATATGCTGACTCCCAGAAACGCCGTGGAAGCGAACTTCGGATATACGCAGATTTCGCAGAAATACGTGACCACCTTCGACTGCTGCTGGCGCGTCCACGATCGCATGGTGGAGTTTTCCGGAGCGTACGTCTTCAATCTCAATTTCAAGAACTGGAATCCATTTCTCGAAGGCGGTCCGGCCGCCTTTCTTCATCAGCCACTGGATGACGCCAGCACGACCTATCAGGCCTTCAAGCAGGAGATGGATCTCGGGCTCATCTACGGAGGCGGCGTGGCCTACGAACTCAGCCCCAGCTTCGACCTCCGGCTCGAATATCGAGGCCTGGTGATGGAGACCCCGGACTTCGGATTCAGCACTGTCAAGGTTAACCGGTTTTACAACCTCTCGAATCCCGTGTTTGGCATCGCCTATCACTTCTGATCGCTGCGCTTTGCGACCCTCCCGTTTTCGCCGGGCGAACCGGGATCGGCACGACGATTGACGAGACGATGTAGGCAACGACCGGCATCGTGTCTGGCGCAACCCGCCGGCGCGATTTCCCCGGCTGCTTACGATTTGCCCCTGGTCTGCTGGGCCTCCAATCCGGCGCCCGGGCAATCTGTTCGGCGACTTCTCAACAGTTTTCTGGAAAAATCGGTAGGAGATGCCGCTGCTGAAGCCGTTCGGCAAGAGGGTGCTGCCTGAGAAGTTGTCCCAGCGCTGGCTTCGTACTCTATGGCGCGAAGCGCGAATCGGTGGTTCAGGCGGAGATCCAATCCGCATCCCGGCGCCTCGCTCGATGTACCGGCGCTTTTTCAGCAAGCTCCCGGTCGGGCTGCCCCCGCGAGGCGGATGCTTTCAGCCCAGGGACTCCGCAGCCGGACCGTGGCGTGGGGAGCGGCGGCGTGAGAAGCGACGCCAAATTCCAATCCTATCCTTGCTGCCGGAGAGCCGGAGCGGCTTTGGAGGCTGACCGCAGGTACAATTGCGGGAACGGGTCATCGCAGACCATTCAAGCAAATATGACGCGCCCGGTGACGTGTGTTCCTGCCGGCGGGGTGAGTAGGGAGAGGTTCAGGAACGGATGAAGAAAATTTTGTTGTTGTTTGCGCTGCTGCCGATTTTGACAGCGGCCGGCTTTGCCCAGGATAGCCGTCAGGATGTGAGCGTAAGCGTGGGTGGAATCTTCCCCATTTTCATCAGTGCTAACGACGTACTGCAGACGGGCACCAATGGTTTGCAAGGGTTGGCCAGCTACCGTTATATGCTGACTCCCAGAAGCGCCGCGGAATTGAATTTCGGGTATTCGCAGAATGCGCAGAAATATGTGACCAGCATCGACTGCTGCTGGCGCGCCCACGATCGCATGCTGGAGTTTTCCGGAGCGTATGTCTTCAATCTCAATTTCAAGAACTGGAATCCCTTCATCGAGGCCGGCCCGTCGCTCTTCGTTTTGCAGCCTCTGGATGACGCCAGCACGACCTATCAGGGCTTCAAGCAGGAGTCGGAGATCGGGTTCGTCTACGGGGGCGGCGTGGCCTATGAAATCAGCCCCAGCTTCGACCTCCGGCTCGAATATCGGGGCTTGGTGATGAAGTCCCCGGACTTCGGATTCAGTTCGGTCAAGGTTAACCGGTTCTACAACATCTCGAATCCGGTGTTTGGCATCGCCTATCACTTCTGATCGCGGCGCTCTGTGAATCGCCTGCTGCGACCGGAGAGATCCGGGAGCGATCCAGGATCGGCGGACTCTCGGCGAGCGCCTAGAAAAAGCGGTAGGAGATGCCGCTGCTGAAGCCGTTCGGCGAGAGCGAGCTGCCTGAGAAGTTGCCCCAGTGCTGGTACTCATAATCGATCGCGCGAAGCGTGAAACGGTGGTTCAGGCGGAGATCCAACCCGCCCCCCGGCGCCAGCATAAAGTAGCCGCCATGAGCCAGCCCGAAGGGGTAATTGAACTGGCCATTGCCCAAGAGAAATTTCACATAGGGCTGCAGCCGGTTGAAATGCCAGCGGTAGCGTAGCCCGAGCAAATAGTTGTCCTCGTACACCTGGTATGTCTCATTGAAGCGAAGATAGCGGATCTCTCCCTCCGCGCCCCAGTGGCTCCCCACATTCAAATCGACGTAGGCGCCGAACCCATACAGCGTGTTGCTTCCGTAATCCGGATGGAAAAACGAGAAGTATCCGCCTCCCTGCAGGCTCGAGCCGCCGCGCGCCGCTGCAATGGCCTGTGCATGAACGGAAAGCGGGGAGGAAGCGACGGAGAGAATGCCTGCGATCCACAAGAACTGACCGATCGCCTTCCGGATCCAGGACTGCGAAGACATCGTTCGCCACATCGTTTGCACACTTGCGCTCGATCGTGAAATTGCCAAGGCGCATGGGGCCCGGGAATCGCGCCGTTCTGGAGGCGAGACGGCTTGTCGGAGCGCTCCATCGTCCCCGGCGCGCGTCCACGGCGCGGGCCGGAGGAGAAGGCGCTGGTCTGCTGTATGGTTGCACAGTGGGCGCCCGGCGGGGCAGTGTCGTTATGGATGCCTACGGATGGCTGGGAGGCGAGACGGAGGCTGGGATGGCGTTTGCCGGGCGTCGAGCAAAAAGCCGGCCGGGGCAGGTATGGAGCCTTCTCCATACCTGCCCCGGCCGGCTTGGGGCATTGCGGGGCCTTCGAAGATCTTCAGCTCGTTTACTGCGGGTTGGGCTGAGCCGTTGAGGCCTGAGCGGAGGCGCCCTGCTGGGTATCGACCGTGGGCGTTCTGACCGCCGCGGCTCCGGCGGCCTGCTGCGGCGCTTCGGGAGCAGTGAAGCGCGTTAGCCGGAAGAACACGGGGGTGACCTCGAAGGGCATCTTGTCGCGCGCATTCAAGATGGCCACGGGTTTGGTGTTGAGGCGGATGACGCGGTCGTCCCAGGCGTCGATCCGGAGCTGGCTGCCCAGCGGCAGGGCCGCGATCTGATCCAGCTTGTTCATATCGAGCTTGGGCGCTTTGCTCATCAGCGCGTTCAGCCAGGGTTCTCCGGTCGGCCGGAGCAAGGAGTCTCCCAGGCGCGGGGTATTCAGGCCCTGCAGGTTCTTGGCCCGCACCTCGAGCTGCTCAAGAAAGAGACCGGGCTGACTGAGTTGGCTGGCGTAAACCGAGTGGTTGAGCAGGTCGATCGCCTTGGTGGCCGCTAAGTCGTTATCGGCGTCGGAGTGCGACATGTGAATGCGCTCAAAGGTCGCTTCATCGGGGAAGAGCAGGCGATCGTTGAAGGCATAGCGGGTGTCGATGTGGTGGCCGAGAACGATGTGCGCCAACTGGAAGGAAAGGAATGCGGCCAGATCCGGCTCGCTCGGCAGCACGTCGATCAAGCCTTTGCTGAGAATGATGGTGTTGCCGACGGCCAGCGACTCCAGCGGGGTGGTGACCAGAACGCGGCAGCGGATGGGATCGGAGAGCTCCAGATTATTGCCGATGACGATGTTGTTGGCCACCTGCTCGAGGATCTTATCGAAGTCGCTTGGGGGCGCCAGCAGACCGGCCTGGACCAGACGATCCAGCACGTTTTCCTCAGCCTGGGAGATCCAGGCGCGCTGGGCCTGCAGCGGGCTCATATCCTGGTTCTGGTCGCTCTGGTCGTCGACGTCGTCGATTTTCACCGACTCGTTGTCGGACTCGTGCGTGGGCAGCTTCAGGCTATAACCCCAGATGTAGGTCTGGGCCTTGAACGAAACCGGATGCTCGGCGCTCTTCTGCGTCTCTTCCACGTAGATGCCGACCGGCAGCCAGAGGCCCGGCTGTAGGTTTTCCCGCCAGCTATCGAAGTGGAAGTAGCTCGACCGGTCGTCGTCATTGGACCCGCCGGTATAGGTGCCGTTGAAGCGGACGATGTTGCCGCCCTGGTCTTCAACCCAGATGCGGCCGGTAAAGCGGCCGTTGCCGGTGCCCGGCTTCGGATGGACATCGAAGACCAGCGTGCGCACCGCCCCCAGAAAGTCGCGGCGCACATAGCTGAAGTCATAGTGTTGCTGATCGAAGGAGACAGGATCGAGGAACATCATCTCCATGAAGCCGGCGGAGACGTATTCCATCTTGAAGGCCTTCGACAGCCCCGAAACGTACTTCATGGAGCCCTTGAAGAGTCCATGGGGGGAGCTGCCGCCGCCGGCATAAGCGGTATCGGCGATGGTTTTGCCGAAATCCACCCGTCCGAGCAGATACTGGTCCGATTCGGGAACGGCATAGAGGAGCTGGTCGGGCTTCATGTTCTGGATATAAGTCTGAACCAGCGGCGAATGCTTCTGAATCTCGCGGACGGTGACTTTCTCGGCGGCGATCGCCCGTTGAATCAGCGCGCTCTGTTCCGGCGAGAGGGGGGTTGGGGGTTGGTATTTCTGCTTCGCCTGCGCCACGGAAACCGCGAGAGTCAGCAGCAGACCGGTGCTCCAAAATCGTTTCAGAATCATTGTCGTGTTACTCCTCAATCGCCGAACTGATCTTCAAGATTTCTGGCGCCAATTCGAATCCCCGCAAGGCAGCCTATAGGCTACGCGAGCTGGAAGGTTACGTGAATGAGCGTCGTATGATCGACCGGGTGTCCGTCTTTCTGCGCGGGCTTGAAGCGGATCTGTTCGGCCACGTGCTTGGCCTGCTCGTCCAGTCCGTGCCCGAGACCGTTGACCACGCGCAGCACCTCGACTTGGCCGGTGGCCAGGAATCGAACCTCCAGCGTGACCTCGCCCTGAATCCTCAACTGGGCCGCTTCCGGGGTGTATTGCGGATGCGGTTCCGAGAGAACGATCGGAGGCACAAATGCCGGCTCGGAGGTCTTGACGGCGACCTGCGTCGGCGGCCCGCCGATATTGTCGGAAAAACCGGTGGTGGCGACTGCGCCATGCGGACCCGGTTTGCCGGAGCCGCCCACCACGCCGTTGGCGAAACCGGCTGAGGCCACCGTGCCGCGGTCGCGCCCGCCAGGAACGCCGTTGGCGACCCCGGCCCCGAACGACGTGCCGGAGACGGTTCCTTTGCGCGCCGCTCCCGCTCCGGTGGCGGCTCCCGGGGCCAAGTTGAAGGCGCCCACAGCCACCAGCTTCGATTGGTTTGAATTCGGATTGGGCCGGGCCCCCTGCGGATCGCCGAAGCCGCCCTGCTTCACCGTGGCCTGAGTCCGGTTGTTGGCCATTTCAGTCGGGCGCGGGCTGGAGAACAGACCCACCTTCGGCTGC
>JAJYZK010000101.1 GCA_021799945.1 Acidobacteriota bacterium | reverse complement strand
CCTCCGGCATCCCCTATGTCGGAGACGACATAGGGGGCTGGCAACCTCTTCCGCCGCTCCATACGCCCGACCATCCGCCGCTGATTTCACCCGAGGGCGCCCGCGCCAATGTGGGCCACGACGACGACTATCCCGAACTGTATGTGCGCTGGTTCGAATTCGGAGCCTTTACCCCCACCATGCGCACGCATGGAACCCGCACTTATAACGAAGTATGGAGCTACGGCCCGCAGGCCGAGCCAATCCTGGAGAAATACCTGAAGCTGCGCTACGCGCTGCTGCCCTACATTTATTCGCTGGGCTGGCAGGCCCACCAGACCGGGGCGCCCATCATGCGCGCGCTGTGGATGGATTTCGGGAGCGACGCGCAAGCGCTCTCGGGCGAGGCGGCAAACACGGAATATATGTTCGGTCCATCGCTGTTGGTGGCGCCCGTGCTGCGCCAGGGCCAGACCTCGCGAGAGGTGTATCTGCCGGCGAGAGCGGACTGGTACAACTACTGGACGAATGAAAAATTTGCGGGCGGCCGAACCGTGACCGTCCAAGCTCCCATCGACACCATTCCCCTGTTTGTGAAGGCTGGATCGATTCTTCCCATTGGCGCGCCGGTGGAAAGCACGCAGGAGACGCAGGCGATCGAGAGAATTCGCGTGTATCCCGGGGCGGATGCGCAGTTTACCCTCTACGACGACGACGGTGCGACCTATGCCTATGAAAAGGGCGACCATCGAATCGCCAACCTGCGCTGGAACGATAGGACCGCGCAACTGGAACAGACCGGAGCGCGGATTCCCGGGCTCCGCGCGAAGTCGGAGATCGTCGGCAAATAGCGCTGGACGAACCCCGCAGCCGTCGAAGTCGGAGCAAAGGGATTCTCTGTCTCCGGTGCGAAGCGGGGAGCGGCCGGCGGTTCCGGCCGCCGCGGCCCGCCCGGGCTACTGCTGCGGGTGCAGGTGCGCCTTCAGGAACTCCAGATAGATATCCCAGTCGGAGGGAACCATGCCGTGGCCGCCCTCATGCATGTAGTAGGCGAGGTCATGCAGAATCGGCTGCTTCGCTGCGGGCCATACGTCGGTGTCCAGGGGATCCTTCCTGAGTAAACGGTAGACGGGACCCGCGGCGACCTCGGCTAAAAACTCGCCCTTCGGATCGGACCAGTAGTCCGTGTTTCCGGTCTGCAACAGCAGGGGGCGCGGCGCGATGAGCGCCACCAACAGGTTCGCGTCCATCGGAGCGCGGTCGGGGAAGCCCGCCCAGTGCGCATAGTTGAGCGCGAACTGATACGGGTAGCGCGAGGGGGCGGTGAGGTGCGCTATGGTCTCTCCGTAATCGCGGCGGCTCAGCGCGGCGCCGCCTTCGCCGGAACAACTGGCGATGACGGCGGCGAAGCGGGGGTCGCTGGCCCCGGCCCACATCACCGTCTTCCCCAGCCGGGAGATGCCGTGAATGGCGACGCGTTTGGCGTCGACAGATGGGTCTGTCTCCAGGTAATCCTCCACCCGGCTCATGCCCCAGGCCCACGCGGCGATCGATCCCCAGTCCTCCGGTCCGCGCTCGGTTTGGCCGGGCTTGAGATACCAGGCGCGAATGCCGTGGGAGAATCCTTCCGGGTAGTCGGGATCCACGTCGCCGTAATAGTACGTGGCGTAACCGATGCCCGCGTCGAGCAGCGGAACAATGTTCGTCGGACGGAAGAAGCGGCTGGCGCCTGCGGGGACGCGCGTATTTGTCTTCGGATTCCAGATCGTCTCCGGCGTGATGCCCGGATCGACCACCGCGCTGGAGACTGCCGTGAAGCTGATGCTGAAGAGCACGGGAGCCGGCTTCGTCGCCGCTGCCGGCGTGTAGAGCAGCAGGTGAATGACAGGCGCGGCCGGATCCTTCAGAAGATGGATCGTAACCTGCTTGCGTAGGGCTTTGCCGTCCAGCGCCGGCGTGCCCTTATCGGTAACCTCGAAGCTCTCGTCGGCGGGGCGGCCGGGCGCCCTCCCGAACTGCTGCGCCTCGAAGATCTCCAGCATTTCCGGCCGGCGCTTCTCAACCCAGGTCTTCGCGTTCTTCACGCGCTTCCCGTTATCGAGCTTCAGGGCGTCGGGAAGCGTATAGGTTCCCACCTTCGACTCGTCGTAGTTCACCGGAATCCCTGCGACCACCGCGTTGGCCGGCGGCCCGGCTGGCGCTGCGGGCGCAGGTGTCGGGGGCGCCTGCGCAGGGAGGGCGCCGGGCAGGCCGGAGAAGACAAGGGCGAGCAATGCGAACTTGAGCATCATGCGCACACTCCACTGCTGACAGCCGGTGACGGGGCGGATTTGCGCCGTGGCCGTCGTCGCGGGGTCCGTTTTCATGGCGGGTCTCATCCGCGCCTGCTCCGGCGTCGCCGAATTTTACTACAGGCCGGCAGGCGAGGAGCTTCCGCCATGCAACACCGGATCCACGGAGAGCGGCATCGGCGCGGAGGCTGGCGGCGGCTGACAACCTTCCCGAGTCACCAGGAAGATCGAAAGCGCGAAAAAGTCTGGACGCTACCTGCCGGCGCGGGTCTTGTAAATGCATCTGGGAACGGACGTTGCAGGTTAGAACGTGTACCGGGCGGAAAACTGCCAAACCCTTGGAGGATTCAACTGATCGATCGACTCCAACTGGCCGAAGGGACTGGTGGAGCCTTGCGCCGCGGTGTTTGGAATCAGGTAGCAAGTCTGGTTGGCCGAGACGCCATCGCCGCAATTTGCGCCGACCGGGTTGTACTGAAGGGTCTGCACTCCGGACTGGGCCTGGACAAAGTAGTTTTGATGGTTGGTCAGGTTGAAAACCTGCGCAGTCACCGAAACGTACTGCTCTCCGCGAATCAAAAAGCGGCGCTCGATGCTGGCGTCCGCTTCATCGATCCATGGCCCGTAGAACGAGTTGTACCCAAGATTCGGGGACGGACCGACCCCGGAGAAGCCGAGCGCCGTATTGACCGTCGATTCGTTGAATGCGCTGTCGTTCAGATTGTCGCCCGCGCCGTTACAATTTTGCAGGTTGGGCCCGGTGCAGGCGGCGTTGAGTGTGCCGGTATACGGGCGTCCCGAGTTGAACTGCGTCACGGTGCTGATGATCCAGTTCTCCGCCAACCGGCGCAGGGTCTGGTTGCCGATTCCGGCTGTCGCCGGCTGGTACACGGCCGCGATCGACAAGCGGATTCTCTGGTCGAGATTGGACGGCCCATGCGTATTGGAAAAATCGAACTGGTTGTTGAAATCGACTCCATTGGAGTCGATGTTTTTGGCCCAGGTAAAAGACGCCAGTGCGGAAAGGCCGTTTTTTTCGCGGCGGGTCAACTGCGAGATCATCGAAACGTAATTGTTATGGCCAGGGCTGATGAGAGCGTTGATTTGCCCCAGGTTGGGATCGATGGCGCCCTCCGTCAACAGACCGCTGTCCAGGTTCGGCTGTACATATTTCGGTCCAATGCAGAAACCGGCCGTTTCCTGCGTGTCTTTCGGACAAACGACGTACGTCGTAGTTCCAGTCGGCCGTTTCAGGTTCATGTCGTAGGCGCTCGAAGAGATCAGATGATTCGCATGCGACCAGACCGCTCCCAGGCTGAAAGTCGTTCGATCGTCGATCGCCTGCTCAATCTGCAGGTTGCTTTCCAGAATGGTCGGTGGGGTTAAACTCGACGCAAATACGGAAATGTTGGGCGATGCGGCGAACAGGCTCGCATTGCTGATTTGGTTGGGAAACGTCGGCGCACTGATCGGCGGCTGAAACAGGAACACGCTGGACTGTTGGTTCGCGAGCCCGTTGGCGAGTGCGGATCCCTCATAATTGACTCCGTTCAGATCCGTGTAGAACACCCCATACCCGCCGCGCACCACCGTTTTTGCAAGGGGAGACCATGCGAATCCGAAACGCGGCGCAATGCGCCGGTATTCATTCGGAAACTTGCCGGTTTGCGGGAAGGCGGGGTTTTCCGCCGGCTGCGGGTAGATCTGGAAATCCTCGCGCAGCCCAAGGTCGAGCGTTATGTTCTTCGCGAGCTGATACTTGTCATCCAAATAGAAGCCGAAGTACGGAACGCTAAAGGAATAGGTGGGATTTCCGCCGCTCTGACTGTAGAACAACTCATGCATCAGGGCGAAGTTTTCCGGACTGGTAAAGGCATAGGTTCCGCGAAAGTTCCCGTACTCGAAGTCGGTTACGCTGTCATGATTGAAATCCAGCCCGGTGCTGAGGGTGTGCCGGCCATGGACATAGGTCACATGGTCGTTGAATTGATACTCGGATTCCGGAGTGTTGCTGTCGGCGAATCCTGGATTGCCCAACATGAAAAACTCCGGCGAAAAGATCTCGACCGTCGGGAAATTCAGCGAGGGCGCCAGACCGCTGGGGGTGTCGGTCTGCGTGTCGTGCGTATAACTCAGGTATGTGTCATTCAGCAGGTTGGGGCCAAACGTGTGGGTCCAGTGCGCGCCGGCGTCGTAGTCGCGAACATAATTGTTGGCCATCGTTTGGATGCCGCCAAACGAAACCGGCGTATAGGTCACCACGTCGCCCGGCCCGTTGAATTTGTTGTAGTTGAAGTGAAAGGTCAGGTGGTCTTCTTGGGAGGCCTGCCAGTCCACCTTGGGAAAAAACAGCAGGTCGTTCTGCTGGCGCGGGACGTTGCCGAGGTTGGATTGAATGACATGCAGGGCATTGGCCACCTGCTGCAAATAGACGGGATTGCTCGCATTCGCATTGGCGCTTGTGCTGTTCGCATTGGCCGCCGGGAACGCCGCATTCGGAGCCGGCAGCGCCGTGCCTGCGGGCAGGCCGAAACTGGTCACGTTCAGGTCCGCCATGCCCGTGTTGACGATCGACATGGGCATGTTGTCCCGCGATTGCTCGTAATCGAAGAAATAAAAGACCTTGTTCTTGCGCATTGGGCCGCCAACATTCGCGCCGAACTGCTGGAGCACGTTGTACGGAGTGGCGCGGCCCGCCGCCGCGTCGATTGCGTCATTGTTCGCGAAGGCGGAATTGCGGTTGAAATAGAAGGTTTCTCCGTGCAGGCTGTTTGTGCCGGACTTGGTGACCGTATTGATAAATCCAGAGCCTGCGCCGCCGTATGCGGCCGAATAGGGATTGTCCGATACCTGAAATTCCTGGATCGATTCCTCGCCGAACACATACGGCACGCGCGTCCGGCCCCGGGCGCCGCCATAAAAACTGCTGCTGGCTGCGGCGCCATCCACCGTAAAGGAATTTGTCCCGTTTCCGTTGGCGAGCCCGGAACTACCGCTGCCCTGCTGCCCGGCGAAACTGACGTCGCCGAAATCGCCGTCTTGATTGACGTTTGGCGTCAGCAGCACGAAATTCGTGTAGTTGCGCCCATTGGACGGCAAATCGCGAATGAGGTCGCGATTGACCGTTGTGCTAACGCTCGAGTCGCTTGTGTCGAGCAATGGAGAGCTGCTAGTTGTCACCGTCACTTGCTCGCTGGCGGCGCCCACCTGCAATTGAATTCCCGCTGAAGCCGTGCGTCCGATGCTGACGGGCACCGACGGGATGAACCCCGTCTTGAAGCCGCTGGCCGTGAATCGAACCGAATAATTGCCGACGGAAAGCGTAGGGAAGGAGTACAGGCCCGTCGCATTTGTCCGGCTCGTCAGCGTGATGCCGGTTTCTATGTTCGTCAACTCAACCCGGACGCCGGGAACAACGGCCCCGGAGCTATCGGTCACTATGCCTATAACCTCTCCAGTCGAAACGGCGTTTTGGGCAACCCCGAAACTGGATGCGAAGAGAACCGCGATTGCTGCAACTGCAAATCGAAGACGCATTGCGAGGACCCCAAATGCACAGTAAGAAATTGACGTTCCTTACAGCCGGGGAGCCGGCATATGGCACGTTTACCAAAGGAATATGGGCAGCCGGTTAAAGCGAAGAATGTATACGCGCCAAACACGGTGAAAATTGTGTTACTCCGCTCTGGATGCGAGTTCTTGATGCGAGTCCAAGAGACAGGGAATAGCCCTGCCCTCACTACGCGTATCCCGAAGCGCGCGGGTTCTGTGAGACGAATTCCTCTCGTCGTCGTTGCTACGGCGAAGATGCGGGAATCGCCGCCGGCGATTTTCAGCCTGTGCGCGGGGCGCTGAGTCGGATGAGCAGGGCGGACGCGGTGCGGGTGGCGCAGGCGAGCTTCGCGACGCCTCCAGGCTGCGCGAAGCATTCCCCGGAGGGCCATAGCTGCGGCAGGACGCGCAACGGGACGGGCGTCCTGCGTCTGCAAGGAGGATTTCGGCCAGGTGTAGATCGAAGCATCGCGCGACCGGCAGGCAAGCTGCGAGCCGAAGCCGGCGGCGAAGCGTCAGACGCGCTCGGCCGGCTTCGGCATCCGACCTCACCTCGCCATGGCTCATCCACGGGCGGATGCTTTCTGCTTGAGTTTTTGTCTTCGCGTCTTTCCGGGCCCTTCAGCGCTCTTTGTTATTCGCGCCTGTCCCATGCAGGATCGCCGAATACGTGTTGACGTAACTCAGGGCTCCGGTGGGTGATTCGAGATTGGATGTCTGGCCGGCGCGCGGCGCCTTGGCTCCGCTCCACGACCAGTACTCCTGCGTGGGATCGGGGCTGTTTGCAAATTCAGCGATGAACTGCAAGGCCAGAGCTGGGCTCGTCTTCGCTATGGCCGCCGCAATCCATCCATTGGCCACGGACCAGGCGCCGTCGTCATACTGCCCGGGCCCGTAGGAGCAGGCCGGGCCGTGAATGAAGTAGCACTTCTCCCAGTCTTCGGGACTTTGCCGCATGTAGCCCCACATGGTCAATTTCCGGTAGTTCTTCACCAGATACCTGCTGATCGCGGCCGTTTGCGAAGCACTCGCGGCGCCGGCGTAGACCGCGTACGCGGAGCCTTCAATATCGATTTGCCTGTTCTGGCCCGTGGCCGCGTAAAACATGCCGGCGGCCGGATCCCACAACTCCTGCAGATTCGCCCGAATCTTGGCCGCCCGCCCGGAGAAAAGCGCGGCGCCCGATTTATCTCCAATGACCCGGTACAAAGCGGCCATGTCCGTAGCCGCTTGGTAATACAAGACCGATCCCATAAGGTCGTCGCCGGTCTTTCTTACCATGTCCTGAAAGCCCCAAGGAACCCATTCGTCGCCCTTCACCACCTGAACCAACCCGGTAGCGCCATTTACGGGGATGGCGAACAGCGCGGCCTTCATCGCGGCGGCGTCCTTCGCGAAGGCCGAGGAGTTTGCCGTTCTGCGATAGTACAGATATTCCAATTGCGGCACATAGAAAGCGCCGTCTCCCGTCGCATGGTGGCGCAAAAAATCCCATCCGGAATAGAAAACCTCAGCGGCGCCCGATTTCTTCAAACATATGGGGAATTCGCCCGCTGCGTTTCTTGCGGCGATGAATTTTTCCGCGATATTCAAGATCTGCGCCGCGGAAAAGTAACCCTGGTAATTCAACATCGCGATTGCGGTATCGGCGACAAACGAGTAATGGTAGAGCCTCGGAGAGGCTGTCCAACCGTCCGTGGAATCGGTAAAAAGGAAGTGATTCGCCTTCAGATTCGCGTCCGCCACTCTCGTCAGGGTGGCTTGCAACATCGCAACCGATGCCCGTAGATTCCCCGTGCCGCCCGCAAGAGGGCGGTCCGGAGCGCCCGGCGCGGAAACCGCCAGCGCCGACCCCGGCGGAATGCTTTGATTCGGGCCGGAGCGAAGCAGCGGAAGCATCGCCGCTCTCGAAGCGTTCCCCTCCCATGCGCAACATCGCGCGCCCCGAAGAGCCTCGGTGAGGGCGCGCAGGTAGACGCAGGGCGCCAGAACAAGGACACCCACGATACATAGGGCCCTGGGGGCCGCACGAAACTTGCCCATTTACTCCCCCCCACTTACTTCTCTTGCCGCGAGGGTTGGAAGCAGATTCTCGCCGACTCTCTGTTCCGCCGCAGAACTGGTCTCATAAATAGCTCAGCGGCTTCGGTGGACCGCATGAGCCCCGCTTCGATGGCGGGTCTCATACAAGGCGTCACCGGCGAAAGGGGTTTATGAGACCAGTTCTAGCGTCATTCCGGAGAGCCGGCGATGGGCAAAAGCAAGCCGCCATCCACCACAACCACAGATCCAGTCATAAAGCTGGCCCGATCGCTGGCGAGAAACGCGATCACCTCCCCTATCTCGGAAGGTTCCGCGATACGCCCGATCGGATGCATTTTATCCAGAATAATTTTCAGCCGGTCCGGGTCGCGGTCCGATTGGACAACGCTCTGCACCATGGGCGTATTCACTGTGCCGGGGCAGACGCAGTTCACGCGAACCTGGCGGGAGGCCATGTCGACGGCCATCGAGCGCGTCAAGCCGATCATTGCGTGTTTGCTCGTCGAATAGGCGACCACATTGCGCTGCGATGCGAGGCCCTGCACGCTCGCCACGTTCACGATCGAGCCCTTGCCACGCTTCAACATCTCCGGAATGGCGTATTTCGACATCAGCCAGTGGCCTTTGAGGTTGACGTTCATGGTTTTGTCCCAAATTTCTTCGGTCGTGGTGATGGGATCGCCGAATGTTTGAATGCCGGCGTTGTTCACCAGGATGTCGACTCCGCCGAAACGCTCGACCGTGGCGGCCACCGCATGTTCCGCGTCGGCGATCTTCGAGATGTCGGCGACCACGCAATCGACGCCCCCAGATACGCCCTCAGATACGCTCGTCAAGCTCTTTACCGCAGTGGAGGCCGCCTCAGCGCTCCAATCTACGAGCATTACCTCCGCGCCCTCCCGCACCAGGCATGCCGCCGCCGCCAGGCCGATGCCTTTGGCCCCGCCGGTGACGATGGCCACTCGATTCCTTAGATCCATCATTCTTTGATCCATCCTTTAGATCCATTTGGTAAATTTTTGCCGCCGCTACCGGCAACCGCGCACCTTCCTGCGCGGCCCGCATCGTCGCGCTCTTCATCGCGAGATGATGGACTTTTTCCATTCGGAAGCGTCGCTTCCGTAAGCCCGGGAGCCCCGGGCAGCCTACGTTACCTCAACCAGCGTATGTCCCATCGCCGGGATGCTCACCGTCGCGACGTATGCGT
>JAJYZK010000100.1 GCA_021799945.1 Acidobacteriota bacterium | reverse complement strand
CCCAGATCTGGCCGTGAGGATGGGGATTGCTCGCTCCCATCATTGCGCCGCGATTTTCGAAGATCTGCACGTGGCGGATCTCCGGCCGCGAGCCCAGTTCGATCCATTGTTGTTTCCATGCCTCTACGATCGGCGCGATCTGCTCTGCCTCCATGACCGCCAGCGTCAGGCTGTGATCCGGATGAAAGCACAGCACGCGGCAAACGCCGCGCTCGCGCTCGGCCCGCAGCAGCGGATCCCGATCCCCACTCTCCGGGGCGGGCGAGTCCGGCAATAGCGCCGCATAGTCGTTATCGAAGACAAACGTGCTGGCGTAATTCGGATTCCGGCTGCCTCCGGCCCGTTGGTTGCCGGGGCAAAGGTAACAGCCCGGATCGTAGCGCAGAGCCGGCGCGGCATCCTGACGGCTTACCTCGCCCTGCCAGGGACGCTGCGTCCGGTGTGGGGAGACCAGCACCCACCTGCCCCGCAGCGGGTCGAACCGGCGATGGGGATACTGCATCTGGCTGGAAATCAAAGGCGCCCCGCTTGGAACCTGAAAATCCCGAACCCCATTCTACGCGTCCATGGAGGCTCAACTCCCCGCATCTTGCTTCGGGGCGGCGCGGCTCCGGCGAGGGGCCGGTTCAGGACGGAGCCACAGGCGCCAACGGAGCCTTCGGCGCCGGAGGCCCGTGGATACGCCCCGGAGATGCGCCTTGGATACCATGAAGGAGTGATGGGTTCCGATTTCTCCGACCGGCAGGCAGCGCCGGATCGTTTCGATTTGGCTGCGCTCGATTCCGCGCTTCGCTCGACGCCGTTTGCCGGACGTCTGCATTACTTTCCTTCCATCGCCTCGACCAATGCGCTGGCCATGCAGGAGGCCGATGGCGGGGCCCCCGCCGGATCGGTTTATTGGGCCGACGAGCAGACGGCAGGCCGTGGACGCGGCGCCCACGAGTGGCGCTCCGAGGCCGGGAGCGGTCTGTATGTCAGCGTCCTGTTGCGCCCGCGGATTGCGCCGGCGGATATTCTATGGCTGTCTTTAGCCGCTGGCTTGGCTGTCCGGGATGCCGTGGCCCAGGTTACCTCATTGCAGGCCGATATCCGCTGGCCGAACGATCTGATGTTCGGCCGGAGGAAATTCTGCGGCATTCTCACCGAGCTGAATGCCGAGGTGACGCGGGTGCGCCACGCCGTCGTGGGCATCGGAATCAACGTGCATCAGCAGGGCTTTCCCCCCGACCTGGCGCCACAGGCCACCTCGCTGCGCCTGGAGACCGGGCTCGGCTGGCCGCGTCAGGAGATTCTGGTCGCTCTGCTACAATCGCTCCACCGCGAAGAGCTTGCGATTGAGAACGACACGCCGGGCGCGGCGGCCGCGATTCGGCGGCGGCTGGAGGCGGCCTCAACCTGGATCCTCAACAAACGGGTGACGGTGGGCGAGGCGGAAGGATATTCCGGAATCACCGCGGGCCTGGACGCGCGCGGCTTTCTGCTCGTGCGCGGCGCCTCCGGGGTGCTGCGCGCGGTGCACTCGGGGAGCGTCCGCGAGGAGGGATAGGACTTTGCTGCTCGCACTGGACGTGGGCAACACCAACATGGTCGTGGGAATTTTCCGGCGCGATTCCCGCGAGCTGGCCGCGCATTGGCGGACCGGAACCCAGAGAGCCCAGACAGCGGACGAGTATGGCGTCCTTCTGCTCAGCTTCCTGGCCATGGAAAAGATCGATCCCGAAGACGTTTCCAACATCATCATCGCCTCCGTCGTGCCTCCAATCGAAGGCATGCTCCGCCAGGTATGCGAACGGTATTTCCATCGCAAGCCGATGTTTGTCGAGCCGGGGATCAAAACCGGCATGCCCATCCTGGTGGACAACCCGGCTGAGCTGGGCGCCGACCGTCTGGTCAACGGCGTGGCCGCCTTTGCGCGCTACGGAGGACCCTGCATCGTGGTGGACTTCGGCACGGCGACCACCTTCGACGTGGTGTCGGAAAAGGGAGAATACCTGGGCGGGGCCATTGCCCCTGGACTCGGCATTTCCGCCGAAGCCCTCTTTTCGCGCGCCGCCCGGCTCTACCGGGGGGACTTGAAGAAACCCGCGAAGGCCATCGGCGCCAACACCGCCGCCCACATCCAGAGCGGTCTCTATTACGGGTATCTGGGCCTGGTGGATGGACTGCTGGAGCGCATTTCCGCCGAACTCCCCTCTCCGGCCAGGATCGTGGCCACCGGCGGCCTGGCCAGCCTGATCGCCGGAGACTCCAAGTACATTTCGGCCGTGGATGAAATGCTTACCCTGGACGGGCTGCGCCTGATCTACGAGCGCAACCGCGCGGTGCGCGCCAGGCGCGCGGAGAAATCCCAGTAACGGCGCCGCATCGCGGACTGCATTCTCGCTCCCGCAACCACCGTGCAGAACTACTTCAACTACTTCACCGAGATCGAAGAGCGCTTCCAGCGGCGGCGCGGCTCGCTGCTTCTGCTCTCCACTCTGGATTGGGCCCTGATCGATACCTGGCGGGAGGCGGGAATTCCGCTGGAGGCGGCGCTGCGGGGCATCGACTCCGCCTTCGACAAATACGACGCGCGCAAGGGACGCAGCCGGGTTAGGCGCATTAACGGCTTGGCCTATTGCGCCCAGGAGGTGCTGGCCGCGGCCGAAGACATGAGGGAAGCGGCGGTGGGCGCCGCGCCGGCGGCGCAGGATGCGGCCCGGAGCGGGCTGGAGCAGGAGCGCATCGCGGCGCATCTGGAGGCGTGCGCCGCGCAGATGGCGCCTCACGGCCGGCAGGAGCTAGCCGCCGCGGCCGAGCCCCTTCGCGCGATGGCCGTGGAGGTTCGGCGGCGGCAGCCCGATCTGGAGGATCTGGAGCGGAGACTGACGGCGATGGAGCAGAAGCTGCTGGCGATCCTGATCGCCGGCGCCGAGGACTCCGAGATGCTGGAGCTCCGCCGGCGCGCCGCCGAGGAGCTGGCCCCCTACCGCAGCCGCATGCCGGTGACCCAGATCCGCCAGGTCGAGCAGCAGTTTCTGCAGAAGATGCTGCTGGAGAAGGCCCATCTGCCCCGATTGAGTCTCTTCTACATGAGCCAGCAGTGAGGCGCGCGGCAAAGGAGTCGCGCGGCAGCGGAGGCGCCGGCCAAGGTCAGGCGCGGAGCGCTATGGCCGCGGCGCCGGCTGGGCTTCGTCCGGCAGGCCGAAGGCGAGAATCTCCGGTCCGCTGGCGACGGCGACGTATTGCCGGTGATCGAAGACATAGGTCATAGGCGAGGCGTGCGGCGACTGATTCGTCTGGAAGCTGTAGAGCCTTTTTCCAGTGATCGCGTCGGCCACGGAGAAGGCGCCGTCGTCTTCGCCGACAAACACCACATTTCCCGCCGTGCTCAGCACGCCGCCCCAACTGGTGGCGTCGCCCGTCTCCGGCATCTGCCAGGCGATCTTGCCGGTATGAATGTCGATCGCGCGGAGCAGGCGCACGCCCGGATCGGCCGGATCGCCCGAAAAGGATCCGCCCATGTAACTGTGACCGTACTGAAATTTCATATCGGTGCGGGTATAAATGCCGCATTTGTCGTTGGTCTGCACATAATAGAGTCCTGTGCCGGGATTCCACGAGGTGGAGTACCAGTTGGAGGCTCCATTCAGCCACGGGCAGACCAGGCGCCCTTCAGGGGTCGGCTCCATGTTGGGAACCACGATGGGATGTCCGTTTGCGTCCAGCCCGCTGGCCCAGTTCAGCTTCGAGGTGAAGGCGAAGCCTTTTAGAAATTTGCCGTTTGTGCGATCGAGGATGTAGAGATATCCATTCCGATTGGCCTGCACCAGCAATTTGCGGGGCTTCCCGTCCCACTCGGTATCGATCAGCGCCGAGGGGGCCATGGGATCGAAGTCGTGTACATCGTGCGGGGTGAACTGGAAGTACCATTTCAGCCTGCCGGTCCGGGGATCGAGGGCCACGATCGAATCGGTATAGAGGTTGGCGCCCAGGCGGTCGTCTCCGTAAAGGTCGGGGCTGGGATTGCCCACCGGCCACAGCAAAGTATCGGTTTCCCGGTCGTAGTAGCCGGTGTTCCAGGTGAGGCCTCCGGGATGATCGATTGCGTTTCCGCGCCAGGTCTCAGAGCCCGGCTCGCCACGGGCGGGCACGGTCCAGAAACGCCACAGCCGCGTTCCAGTCTTTCGGTCGTACCCGGCGAGAAAGCCCCGGGCGCCGTCGTCCCCGCCCGCCAAGCCCGCGATAACGATGTTTCCAATCGCCAGAGGGGCTCCCGTGCTGTTGTAATTCAAATGCCAGTCGGCCTCCGTGGTGTCCCAGACCAGCGCTCCCGTATACCGGTTGAGCGCGATCAGGTGGCAATTGTCGGTGGCGAAAAAGACCTCGTCGCCGGCAACGGCCACGCCGCGATTCACCCCCGAGGCGCTCACCCCGCCGACCCCCACGCTGCGGTTTCTTTGATAGACCCAGATCTGCCGCCCGTCGCCGGCGTCCAGCGCAAACACCTCATTGGGTCCGGTAATGTACATGACGCCGCCCACCACCAACGGAGTCACCTGCAATTCCCGCACATCGCCGACGTTGAAGATCCATTTCGGCTGTAGGCGCGGCGCGTTGGCGCGATCGATCTGCGCCACGGCGCTGTACCGATACCCCACGGTATCCCCGTTGTAGCTCGGCCAGTCCGCCTGGGAGGTCACTTCGCGATAGGCGCCCGCCGAAGTCCTGCGCAGAATGTGGAGCTTCTTATCTTCGCCCAGCAGGTCGATGCTGGAATTGGAGCTATTCAGCTTCATGCCGGAGAGCGTTGCGCCGCCCGCCAGTTTCACCGTCGCCGGCGCAGCCAGTCCGCTCCCGCCGGAGGGCTTGAGCGTGCGCAGGAACGCGATGAGGTTCGAGCGGTCGGAGCCGGCGATATCGGCAAATGCCGGCATTCCCGAGGCGGGCAGCCCGGCGTGCAGGATCCGCTCCAGGTCGTCGTCGGAGCGCAGCGGAATGCGGGTGGCGATGCCCGGCGCGAATTCGCCGCCGTTCCCGGTCGTGCCATGGCAGGGAGCGCAGCGGGAGAGGAAGGTCTGCCGGCCTAGGGCCTGCGGCGTCGCCGGCGCGGGCGGCGGCCCCTGCGCCTGCAGGATCGCGGAGGAAAAGCTAACACCGCCAATTGCGGCAATCGTCCACAGGTTCCGAAGGAGCATCAATCGATTTTTCCTCAACTTAATACTAAATGAGTCTCCCAGGCATCCGCGCTCGTGGGGCCGCGGATTGGCCGCCGGTCCGCTCCCCGGCCAGACGGCGGATGCAACGGGAGATGCGCCGCGTAAATGATAACTATGACAGTGCCATGATAAAAACCGGGAACCAGTATAAAAACAGCGAACCGGCGAGCCGCTTTCTCCGCTGCGGCGGACCGGGGCCGCCGGCTTATCTACATGGCGCCCCCGAACCCGGAGGCCCGGGGCGCAGGCCGACAGAGGAGCGCGCCGGCGCCGGTCGCCTGGGCCGGCGGCGCCGTGCTTCCCATGCTCGCCGCATTCGCATATACCCTGGAGCCAGGGCCCTAAAGCCATTCATGAAGCTGCGCATCGAGAAGGCGATTTACGGAGGCGCCGGGTTGGCCCGGCTCTCAGGCCAGGAGGCCGGCAAGGCGATTTTCGTTCCCGAAACCCTTCCCGGAGAGTGGATCGAGGCGGAGATCGCCAGCGACCGCCGCGGCTTCTCCGCCGGCGCATTGCAATCGGTGCTGGAGCCTTCTCCGCACCGCATCCAGCCCGGCTGCGAATACTTTTCCCGTTGCGGCGGATGCCACTACCAGCACGCCGCCCCCGCCGCCCAGTTGCAGATGAAATGTGAAATCCTGCGCGAGACCCTGGATCGGGCGCGCCTCCCCGGGGTCGGCGAGGGCATCGGCGAAATCCAGGCCATCGCATCGCCCCCGTGGGCCTACCGCAATCGCATCCGCCTGCAAATTCTCTCGCCGGTAGGGCCCGACGGTTCCGGAATCGCGTTGGCCTATCGCCGGCGCGGAAGCCATGCCGGACTGCCCGTCGCCCGCTGTCCCATCGCCGCGCCGCTTCTGGAAGAAAGCATGAGCGCTCTCTGCCGCCTTGGCAAGGAGAAGTCTCTGCTCCGGGACTGCGAGGAAGTCGAGCTATTTTCCGGGAACGGCCCGCGGACGCTTCTGGTCTCCCTTTGGGCGCGCGGCGCGGCTGCCGTATCGGCTACGGCGCTTCGGGCTTTTGCCGAAAAGCTCAAGGATGCGGCGCCGGATCTCGCCGGGGTGGGGGTGTTTGCAGCCCGGCGAGAAGCTGGAGCCGGCGGCCGCTCGAAACCCACCGCCGGCGAGGAGCGCCTGCTGGCTCTTTGGGGCGAGCCCTACATCCTTTACGAAGTGTGTTCCAGACCCTATCGCGTCAGCCTGAGGTCGTTTTTCCAGGTGAACCGCTTCCTGCTGGAGCCCTTGCAGGCGTTGGTCGCCGGGGGCCGCTCGGGTGCGACGGCGTGGGATCTGTATGCGGGAGTGGGACTGTTCGCCGGCGCTCTCAATTTCGACGAGGTGACCGCGGTGGAGTCTTCACCCCCGGCCCAGGCGGATCTGTCTGCGAATGCAGGCCCGGCGGGCGGGCGGATCCGAGCAGTGGCATCGACCGCTCTCGCCTTCCTGCTGGGGCGGCGCGGCAAGCTGCCCATTCCGGATCTGGTGGTTCTGGATCCGCCGCGGGCCGGACTGGGGCCGGAAATCGCATCGCTGCTGGCCGGCTGCGGGGCAGGCAGGATCGTCTACGTCTCCTGCGATCCAGCCACTCTGGCCAGGGATTTACAGACCATCCTGCGAGCCGGATATCGGGTGCGGAGCATTCATCTCGCCGACATGTTTCCGCAGACCTTCCATCTGGAATCGGTGGTGGAGCTGGAGCGGACATAGCTCCCGGCAGATGAATAGAGGGAAGGCAAGAGACGGCTCGTGTGGCGAATCAGAAATTCGCTACAGAACAACCACGGATCCTTCGACTCCGTTTGGCCCAAAAGCGGGCCAAACTCCGCTCAGGATGACAGTTCCTTTGTTCTGCGAACTTCTGACTCAGGACACTAGTGGCGCCGCAGGGGGGACCGGTCGAAGCGGGCGAAAGCCGGCTTCGACCGGTGCGGCGCCAACCCGGGTGGTCGGCCCGATCAGTTCCCGCCGACCGAGCTGATTACGAAATCGACGCCGCGATCGCGATTCAGCTTGACCGTCTTCTCCAGATCGAGCGCCTGGATGGGAAGCAGGCCCTCGGTTCCATCGAAGGCGTAGTAGCGAATGCGCTCGCCGTTCTCGAACCAGTAATCCCGGACCAGCATGCCCTCGCCGTCCCTCAGGATGAAGGCTGTACCTTCCTCGCTGGCGGCGTTGGCGGGGTAATGGCGGGCCGCCGTTTGCAGATCGGAGGCCGCTCCGCTGTTCGGCAGATCGCCGGGATCGGGACGGAAGGCGCCCGGCTTGAGCAGTCGGCGATCGGGTGCGATGCCGGCGGCTCCCTCCGGAATCGCCAAGTCCTGCATGAGCTTCAGACTGAGCCGGGCTTCGTTCTTGAGGGTCGGCCGCGGTCCGCGCATGGGAAGAGTGACGATCTTCACCGGCCACAGCACCGGGATCGCCCACTCCACAGCGTCGCGCTCCGCATGGCCCGTGCCGTGGATCCGGCCTTGGCCATCCACCGGCAGCCGCTGCGCGCCGGTTAATTTGGTATTCAGCGGCAGCTCCGCTCCCGGCAGCAGAATCCGGTCGAAGTCGAGCTGCATCCAGCCTTTGCCCCAGAAGTGGCCGGGGTTGCGGAAGTCAGTAAAGTGGCCCTCAAGATAGGCCCCTCGCGGGAGCACCGGAACGCCAAAGACGTAGAGCGGGCCGGCGTCGCACAGCACCGGGTCGCCGGGTTGAGCCGTTTTGGAGGAGAGATTCGGTTCGCTCAGGGTGCACTGCAAGATGGTTCCAGCCGGGACGATGACCTCTTCGCCCCGAAGCGCCACGGGAGCTACAACTAGAATTGCCGAGAAGAGAACTGCGTGCAGTCGAGCCGTCATGTCAAGACCTCCGGGCGGTCATTGCCATCAGGCGGGCCAGTTGGAAGCAGGATCAACTTGGAAACTCGTGAGATGGCGGATCCTGGGAGTTAGACGCGCCTGCTTCAGAAACATCATGGACCGTTGGGATCGCGACCGTCAATTTCCAACGCCGTGGTAACCGCGGATCGCCGGCCCTCGGGGATGGGGAATCTCCCATTTCGGGTATTTCCCATTTCGGGATCCCGCCCGGCATGGGGCCGGGTATAGTAGGGCCTGTTCACGCTACCCGGACGGCAGCGACGGGAGCGGATTTTGCTGAATGCGCGAAGCGAGGAGTGGCAAATGTCGGGAGATTTTAGCGACGAGCGACAAAGCAGTCGGGGAAATCCGCCCCGTCCCTTCGAGTTGCGGAGAAACTCGGGCCATCCTTCCTTGTCGGCCTTGACTGGGGGCCAGCCACAGCCTGCGGCCTCCGCCTCGTCTGCCCCGATTTTCGCTCGCAACGCTGCTCGCCCGGGTAGCGTGAACAGGCCCTAGGAGCGGTCCAAACCCATGGCCGAGCCGATGGCCCACCAGCCGGCCCGCGACGCACCCGGTCTCGGCTCCGCGCAAAGTCCGCTGCAAGATCCGCTTCGGACCCGGCCGGCGCCGGCCGGCGGCGGCGCAAGGCTCTCCTTCGCTTCGGCGCCCATGCTTTTCTGCGGGATTTGGCTGGCCGCCGGGATCCTGCTTAGCCACGCGAGCCGAGCGCCCTGGATCGAGCCCGGGCTCCTGGTCTTGGCGGTGGCCGCGGCGATCCTCCTCAGCTTGACCGCGGCGCGGGCGGCGCCTCGCTGTTCGCTTCCGGCCGCCGGATTCTGCTGGCTGATGCTGGGCGCGCTTCTGGCCGGGATCCAGCCGGAGGCGGATCCGCAAACCGCTCTGGCGCTTCATGCCGCGGCGGCCGGCCGGCAGACGGTCGAGGGCCGAATCTCCAGAATCATGCCCGTCCGGCTGACCGGAAATGAGTCGCTCTTCATCCCACGGGACCGGCAGGAACCCCGGCAGGAACAGAGCGAGAGCATCGATCTACGGGTCCGGACGGTGGACGGCGCTCCCGCTCCGGGAGGGCTGCGGGCCACTCTGTACGGCCCGGCCGATCGGCCC
>JAJYZK010000099.1 GCA_021799945.1 Acidobacteriota bacterium | reverse complement strand
GGGCGCAATGGCGTACAGACGGTTCGGCGAGGTGGTGACCGGGGCGAAGCCGACCTCGTGAAAGCCCAGGCCGTCCTTCAGGTGACGGTAGGTTCCCAGAACGTCCATGGCCTGTGACGTCATGGTCACGCGGGCGGCGATCGGGCGGGTCTTGTGCTTGGCCAGCAGCTCTTTGATCCGGGGCTCGACGATGTCGTAGCTGCCGCGGCCGTTTTTGAAGACCCGGAAGGCGTCGTGAGACTGCTTCGATCCGTCGATGCTCACGGTGACCCCGACGGCGTTTTCGGCGAGAAACCGAATAATGGCCGGGGTCAACAGGGTGGCGTTGGTCGTCAGGCTGAAGTCGATCGCCACGCGCCGGCGGTCGGCCTCCCTGCGCGCATATTCGACGACCTGGACCAGCAGGGGGAAGTTCATCAACGTCTCCCCGCCGAAAAAGGTGATGTGCACGGAGCCGCGGCCGCGGGATTCGGCAAGAAGGTAATCTACGGACGCCTTCGCCGTCTCCCAGTCCATGAACTTCTTCTTGCCTTCGGGAGTTGCGACCTTGTCTTCGCCGAACTCGTAGCAGTAATGGCAGGAAAGATTGCACTGGTTGGTCAGGTTCATGACCATGGATTGCAGGGGAAAGTCCTCGGGGAGAGGCTGCGCCGGAGCCGTCTTGCGCGGTCCATCCAGGATGGCTCCCATGCGACGGAGTTCGTCCATTCCCGAGCGCACCTCGCCGGCGGGGAAGCCCTCCGCCTCCAGCTCGGCGACGATCGTCTGGCCGGGCAAGGGAGAGCGCTCCAGGCGGGAGAGGATGCGCGAAGAAACTTCGTCCAGAGCGACAATGCCTCCGCTGGCGGCCAGGTACGCGTATTCGGCGCCGCCCCCGCTGAACAGGCGGAGGTCGCCTAAGGTGTAAGGATTCATTGTTCGGTCTCCGGCTGATCGTAGCGCACATACTGCGGAACGGAGACGATCAGATAGCTTTTGGCGGATATCGGCGGGGCCCCTCCCCCGGGATTGACGGTCGCCACCGCCCATACGTCTCCGTAATTGTTGCGCATCGACCGGCGCTGGGGATCCGGGCCGTCGCTGGCGGGAGTGAACAGGCCGGTCTTGGGATCGATGGATCCGACAAACCGAATGTCGTCGTCGCCATAGCTGGCGATAAACTCCTGTAGCTTCCAGTCCGCGGGCATGGGGCCCAGGTCGATGTCGTCGGCGGTGTTGGGCTTGCCGTCGGGGCCGAAGCTGTAGCCGATGGCCTCAAATTGGGCGTAGCCCTTGGCGTGCGGCTCGCCGCCGAGGTGCGCAATGGAGGTCACCGGTGTGACCTTGAGAAAATCCACCCGGCGGTAGACGGCAAAGGCCTCCGGAGCGGCAACGCCATCCACGGAAACGGTTCGCATGCCGGGCGTCGCGTCCGCCGCAACCTCGACCGTGACCGCGATCTTTCCCGGCGAACTGGAGGCGACGGCATCCACTTTCACGCCGGAGCCCAGGCTGATATCGGAGACGCCGACCTTGGCCGGCAGCCGGTCTCCATAGATCGTGATTTTGTCGCCGCTGCTTCCGGCCTTGAGCGCGTAGATATCTGTGCCCAGCACGGTCGGGCCGTCGGACGAGCGCCGGAGCTTCACGTCCATTCCAAATTCCTGATACGCTCCCCAGAACCAGCGGCCCTGCATCCGGGACTGATCCCGGGAGACCAGCATCACCTCGCGCAGAGCGCTGCCCGCGTTGGGTCCGGACCCGGGATGCAGCGCCGTGGCGCGCCCTCTCCATTGGAATCCGGTGTAGACGATGGACTCGCCTTGCGCGGCAAAGTCCTGCCCCGCGCCGCTCACAAAGCGCAGAGAGGTCCGGGTGGTGAAGAGGTCGCCTTGGGCGCCTGCGGCGACGGTCATCTCCCCGAAGAATTTTCCTTTGCCCGGCTGCTCCCCGGTCACCAGCCAGCGGCCCTCCAGCTTGGGCTCGGTCATGCTGGCCTGCCAAGCGGACCAGGAAGGACTGTGCAAGGGCGTGCTCTTCTGGATGTAACGGATGGCGACGTCCACGGGAGCGGGCGCAGCGGTTCCAGCAGCCTGATCGGCTTCGCGCATGCGGAAGGGGAGCTGAAAGGCCGTCATTTCAATCGAGGGAAACCACGCAATGTGCGAATTCTCCAGCAGCAGCCAATCTCCCGGCGCGCGGCGCCAGGAGAGAGGACGCGCAATGGCGTGACAGGAGGCGCAGGCGTGCCGCACATCGGGGTTGGGGAAGGTCTCGTCTTGGATGCGGTGCTCGGCGTAGTACTCCACCGGCCGCGCCTCCTCCGGAGATAGCCCATTCGAATTGCTGAGAGACTGCACAATGTGACGCGCCTCGTCCGGAGTCAGCGCCACTCCATTCAGGCGAACCATCCGCTTGATCGCCTCCTCCCAGCCCTCGGGGGTGGTGCGAATCCAGGAAATGCGGTCGAGATCGCCTTTCCCATCCGGAACATGGCAACTGCTGCATTTGCTCACGACCACGGGATCGGAGATCGGGAAGCCGGGCTCCGCCGGCGCGGCGGCCTGGGGAGCGCTGCTTTGCCCCCGGGACGGGAGCGGCGCCAGCAGGGGGAGAATGGAGGCCAGCGCCGCCGCGGCGAACCGCGGCGCAGCGCCGCGTACATGGAGGCCAACAACCGGAGGGCGAGAGGGCCGGCTGTGCGACGAACTGCGATTCGGGTTCAGGCCGCGTTTCGACATGGTGAACACATCCATTTCGCTGATTCTCCCTGGAACTCCGATTCTGGAACTCCGATTCGACCGCTCCGATTCAACAATTCCGATTGATAGTCGGTCGCCTGGGACGACGCGGCGTGGCGTCGCCGGCGAACCTGGAACGGGGAGCCCTCCGGGACCGGCCGCGATCCGACGGAGCACGGCGGGCCGCCGGCCTTCTGCAATTGGATTGAAAGTGTTTGCAGCGTAAGCGGTTAGTGGGATCCTAACCGCCGGTGGATTTGTGTATGCAGGGCATCCTAAGGGATAGGCGCCGCGATTTCAAAATAGTTAAATGTGCTGCATTGGATCTGTTTTAGTTATGCAAGGGGAAATCGGCTGCGCGTCCGCCGCCGCGTTGGCAAGCGCGCATCGAGTAAGCGAGGGCAGGCAAGGTCCGCCGATTTGGGCGCGGAAAGGCGCGGCGCTTCTTAAAAAACGCTTGCTCTGGCGTAAACGCGATGTTACGATTGGCCAATTTCAGCCTCCGCAGTCTCCCGATAAAAAGTAGAAGGTTTAACGCTCTTCAAACGAAATTCTTTGTGAGAAGATGCATGAACTATACCCTCCAGCAGCTTCGCTATCTGGTCGCTGTTGCGGACCATGGAAATGTGTCGGCGGCCGCGCGGTCCATGTATGTATCTCAATCCGGAGTCTCGGCTGCGATCATCTATCTCGAGAGCGCCTTTGGAGTCCAGTGCTTCGTGCGTCACCATGCGCGAGGCGTAACGCTGACCTCCGCGGGGCAGTGCTTCGTCTCGGCGGCCAGGTCGGTCCTGATGCACGCCGACGAACTGCAGCAGCGCGCGAACGAGCTGAACAACGCCGCGCGCGGCCCGATCGTTCTGGGCTGCGCCCCGACGCTCGGAATCTTCTTTCTTCCCCGCATCCTGGAGGCCCTCCGCGCCATGCATCCGGCGCTTGCCGTGCAGATCCATGACGGCAACACCGATTCCATGCTGCGCTGGCTTCGGGACGGAACCATTGAAGTCGGCTTTATGTACGATTTGAACTGCGAAGCGCCCACGTATTCCAAACATCATCTGACCTCGCTCCGCCCGTACGCCCTGCTGCCGGAGTCGCATCCGCTGGCCGCCGGGAGCCCGATCCGCCCCGCCGATCTGGCCGACGAGCCGCTCATTCTGTTGAATTCCACTTATTACGCCGAGTATCTCTTCTCCATCTTCCGGGGCATCGGGAGGGAGCCGAAGATAGCCCACCGCGTGAACAACTTTGAGCTTCTTCGGGGCCTGGTTGCGGTGGGCAAAGGGTATTCGATCCTGAACCTGCGCCTGGGAGAGGATTCGCCCTTCGACGGCCGGTCTTTGAAGTGCGTTCCGATTGCCGGAGAGTCGCCCCGCGCCTCGATCGTGCTGACATCCATGCCGGCTCCGCGGCCGTCGCGGCGGGTGAGCGCGCTCATCGACGCCTGCAATCTGGTGATGCAGGGCTTCGATTCGGAGATGTGCAGGTGGGTCTCGTAACCGGGGGATGCCGGATAGCCCAAGCTCAGTGAGGAGGCCGCTCCGTTGCAACACAAAGTATCGATCGCATCGATCGCGTCCATCGCGCTTCTCGCGCTGGCCATCGCCGGCGGCCCCTCGGCTCCTGCCGGCGGCGTGACGCCCGCGGCAATGTCGTCGCCGATCCCTTCGTGGAACAAGGACGCGGCCGCTCAATATCTCGACAGCCGTGAGGAATGGTGGCAGAGCTGGCCCAAAGCGCAGCGCGATCACAGCACGGTGTGCGTCTCCTGTCACTCCGTTCTTCCCTATGCGCTGGCCCGGCCCGCCCTGCGCCGGCAGATGGGGCAGCAGGGGTTCGCCCCGCCGGAGCGCATCCTTTTCGACGATGTGGCGAAACGGGTCACGCTTTGGAGCGACGTGGAGCCTTTCTACAAAGACAGCAAGTCGGGGCCGACCAAGTCCATCGAATCGAGAAGCACCGAAGCGGTCCTGAATGCTCTGATTCTGGCCAACTACGACGCCGGCAACCACCATCTTACGGAGCTTACCCGGGAGGCCTTCGCCAACGCCTGGGCGCTGCAGCGGCATTCGGGAGACAACTCCGGGGCCTGGATCTGGCTGAACTTCAAGAACGCGCCGTGGGAGTCCAACGAATCGGAATACCACGGCGCCGCGCTGGCGGCCCTCGCCGTGGGCATCGCTCCCGATCGTTATCGGGACAGCCCGCAGATTCAGGGCAATCTCAGGGAACTGCGCGGGTACCTTCGCCGCGAGTATCCGGCCCAACCGCTGGTGAACCGCATCGTATTGCTTTGGGCCTCCGCCCGGCTCCCCGGGCTGCTCACCGCCAGGCAACGATCCACCCTGATCGCCTCGATCTACGCCGCGCAGCAGCCGGACGGCGGATGGAGCCTGACCGACCTGGGCTCCTGGAAGCGGCGCGACGATACGCCCCTGGTGAGAAAAAGCGACGGCTATGCCACCGGGCTCACGGTGCTGGCGCTGGAGGAAAACGGGATGCTGCGGTCGGCGCAGGTGAAGCGCGGGCTGTTGTGGCTGCGGGAGAATCAGAATTCGCCGGAGGGATATTGGCAGGCGTGGTCGCTCAATAAGCAGCGCGACCTCTCCTCCGACGCCGGCCCGTTTATGGACGACGCCGCCACGGGCTATGCCGTGCTGGCCCTTGAAAACGCCCGCTGATCTTCAAGTCCGAGACCACCACACCCGTTCGTGCGGAGGAGATGCTTCCCCGGCGCATACTCTGTCGTCCTGAGCGAAACGAAGTGGAGCGAAGGACCTTGCGGTTCCGGCCGCATGCTCAGTCCAGTTTGCGGAGCAGGGTCCTCCCACCTCGAATGCATTGCTCTCACCGGCTCCTCTTTCCGAATACGCCGGACGAAACGCCTTGTATTTGGCGGTGTTCCATTCGCCGGTCACGCTGCCGGTAAGCGTGTGCGCGAAATAACGGCGGCCGCGCATCCGGCTTCCTCGCCGCAAGGTCCTTCGCTCCACTTCGTTTCGCTCAGGACGACAGAAGTGCGGCCGGCGCACGCAGGAGCCAAGCTGTTCCGCCCCGACCCGTGAAAAGCCTCGCTCCACCTCTGTCGCTGTTCGAGCCTCCGCAGGAAACAAGGCGATCGGCAAACCCAGGAGCGCCCAGTCCGGAGAAGCTGTCCGCGAACGAATCTCCGTTGCATGGCTGCCGTAGAACCGGGACGATTCGGCCTCTCCTACACCCACTCTCCCTGGCGCATCAGCGGCTCGGCGGCGCCGGAGGCGGTGAGTCCATCCAGATCCATCTGTCCGGAGCCGATCATCCAGTCCACATGGATCAGGCTGTCGTTGGCTCCGCGCTCCGCCAGTTGCTCGGGGGTGAGCTTGTCGCCGCCTCGGAAGCAGTTGCTGTAGGCCCGACCCAGAGCAATGTGGCAGGCGGCGTTTTCATCGAAGAGCGTGTTGTTGAAGAGCAGTCCGCTGCGGGCGATGGGCGAGGAGTGGGGCACCAGCGCCACCTCGCCCAGGCGGCCCGCGCCCTCGTCGGTTTCCAGCATGCGGCGCAGGACCTCGGCGCCTTTGGTCGCGCTGGCCTCCACCACGCGGCCCGCGGCAAAGCGCACGCGAATGCCTTCAATCATGGTTCCCTGGTGGGAGAGCGGCCTGGTGCTGACCACCGCGCCTTCGGTCCGCTCCCGGTGCGGGGTGGTGAATACCTCCTCGGTCGGCATGTTGGGGATGCAATACTGGCCGTTGCCGGCGGCCGTTCCTCCACCCAGCCACAGATGGTCGTCGGCCAGGCCGACGCGCAGGTCGGTCCCCGGACCGCGGAAATGGAGAGCGGCATAGCGCCGGGCATTGAGCGCATCGGCGCGGCGGTGCAGCGCGGCGTCGTGCTCCCTCCAGGCGGCGACGGGGTCCGGCAGATCGACGCGGCTGGCCGCGAAGATCGCCTCCCACAGCGCATCCAGAGCCGCGGCGGCGGGCGCCTCCGGAAACACGGCCGCGGCCCATGCCGGCGTGGCCGCGGCCACAATGGTCCAGTTGATCTCATGCCGGGTGATCATCTCCATCGCTCCCCGGTAGGCTTGGGAGAGCGCCCGGTTGGCGCGGCCCACCTTCTCCGGATCCTGCTGCGAGAGCAACGCGGGATCGCCGCCGGTGATGGCCAGGCGGGCGGCGCCCTTGCGGAAGGCCTCCGCCATGCCGTCGTACAGCCAGGCCGCGGCGTGGTCGAAGCCTTCGTCCTCTCCATGCCGGAAGCGCAGCAGCGCGGATTCCTCGTCGGCGAGCAGCGTGGTCACCAGCGAGGCCCCGGCCAGGTAGGCCTGCTGGGTGATGCGGCGCGCCAGGGGCACGGCGTCCAGCGTGGCGGTCATCACCAGCTCCTGCCCGCGGCGCAGGCCGAGGCCCACCCGGATGGCGACTTCGGCCAGCCGCTGGAGCTTCTGTTCGTGGCTGAGGGCGGGCGAGGCCGCGGCGATTGGCGCGCTCATCGCAGTCCCCGATCGGAGAGGCGGATGCGCGGGCGGCCTCCGCAGCCGCGTTGCGGCCCGGAGGCCGATGCCGCCGACGCCGAGCAAGCCAATCCCGAGCAAGCCAATCCGATGATCCCGACTTTGTTCATTCCCATCTCCTCCGCCTCCAGAATTTTTGCGACGCCCTCATTCCCGCTCCGCCGCCCCCTTCACCAGGCGCTGCGCGACCTCCGCATACAAGTCCACGGCCTGGAAGAGATCGCGCTTGGCCAGCCTTTCATGCGGGGTGTGCGCGACATGGATCGTTCCCGGCCCCATCAGCAAAGGCCGTCCCCAGTTGGAGAGCGCGGGGACATCGGTGGTGAAGGCCACCACCGTCGGCTCCACGCCCGGCACGCTCAGCATGCGGATGAAGGGAATCTCCAGCACGAACTCCACCTCGGCCAGCCCCGCGACGGCCTGCTCGATGGCGCGCTTTGTCTCCTCCGACGGTCCCACCAGGCGCACCAGCACCTGCGCCTCGGCCCGGTCGGCGATCACGTTGGGCGCGTGGCCGCCCTCGATCACGCCGATATTCAGGGTGCTGGGCCCGACATCCGCGGCGACCGGCAGCTCCAGGGCCAGCAGGCGCTCAAGAGCGGCGATGAGTTTGTGGATCGCGCTCTCGCCCAGCTCCGGGTAGGCCGAGTGGGCCATGGTTCCGTGGGCCCGGATCGCCGCGCGGAGAGCCCCCTTGGAGGCCAGGGCCAGGCGATTTTCCGTCGGCTCGCCGTTGATCAGGAAGCGGCTGCCCCGGGGCTGCAGATTGGCGACGCGGGCCCCGGCCGAGTCGCGCTCCTCGCCGACCAGGAAAAGCAGCCCCACCTTCACCCCGGCCTCCCGCAGACGCTCCGCCGCGGCCACCTGCGCGGCGATAATCCCTTTTGCATCGCAGGAGCCGCGCCCGTAAATGTATTCGCCGTCTTCGCTGCTGGGAATGAAGGGCGGCACCGTATCCATGTGCGTGGAAAGCACCACATCCGGCGCCGCGCCGGAGGAGGAGGCGTACACATTGAAGCGCGGCGTCCCGGCCCCCGCCTGGGTCACCGGCATGCGTTCGGCCTCGAAGCCCCGGCCGCGCAAAAAACCGAAGAGATATTCGCCCACCGCGCCCTCGTTGTAGGTGATCGATTCGATGTCCACCAGCGTGCGGGTGAGAAGGACCGGGTCAAGCGGGCTCATGGTGGACCCAGAATACAAGACCGGGCCGGCGCAAGTAGGATGAAGAGGCCCCGCGGCCGATGGGGAGGGAAGTTCGCCAGGGAAGATTGCGGACGAGTGCGATGGATAGCAGGCAAAATTCAGGGGGGTCGGCGGGCGCTTCCGGAAGCGCCGCCGGAGAGGCCCGCGGCTCCCCGGCGGCGCGCGTGATCGCCGTGGAGGATCTTGCAGGGCCGGCGGGAAAGCTGGAGGCGCTGCTCAACGAAGGCGCGGCGCAGGCGCGCTGCGCGGCGCTGGTCTGCCATCCGCATCCGTCCTTCGGCGGGACCATGCACAACAAGGTCGTCTATCGCGCGATGAAGAGCTTTCACTCCTTCGGCCTCCCCGTGCTGCGCTTCAACTTCCGCGGAGCGGGATTGAGCCAGGGCGCGCACGACGGCGGAGTGGGAGAAGTGGAGGATGTGCGCGCCGCGCTGGATTGGATCGAGCGCAGCCTGCGCCTGCCCGTGCTCTTCGCCGGCTTCTCCTTCGGATCCTATGTCGGCCTGCGGGCCTGCTGCGGCGAGGCCCGGGTGAAGGCGGCGGCCGCGCTGGGGCTGCCGGCGCGCGCCGCGGGCCGCGATTACGACTTCGCCTTCCTCGCCGCCTGCTCCCAGCCCAAGCTCTTCTTGAGCGGCGACCGCGACCAGTTCTCCTCCCGCGAGGCGCTGGAGGCGGCGGCCAGGGCCGCGGCCCCGCCCTCGGAATGCGTGCTGATCGCCGGCGCGGACCACTTCTTCCACGGACATCTGGAGCGCATGCAGGCGGCGCTGGAAGACTGGATCGGCCGGCGG
>JAJYZK010000098.1 GCA_021799945.1 Acidobacteriota bacterium | reverse complement strand
GGCGGGCGGCTTCGCCGGCCGGCGGCCGCTGCAGTTCCTGCATCTGGCCCTGCAGCGCCGCATGGGCCTGAATCTTTCGCACCAGCTTGGCCCCGATCGCCTTGGGCAGCAGCTTCTTCAGGTACGGGCTGATCGCTCCGCCCTGCTGCTCCACGTTGGCCAGGATCTTCTCGATGCCATCGCCAATTCGCTTCTGCGCCTCCGCCTGGAGCCCGCTCTCGAAGCTTCTGCGCTCCTCCAGCTTTTCGTCGCGCTCCCGGGCCATCAGCGCCCGCTCCCTGCGCTCCAGCTCTTCCTGCCTGCGCTGCAGCGCATCCGGCGGAGCCTCGCGTCCGCCTTCGCCCTCCGCGGACTCGTCGCGCAGAATCTCCAGCGCCGCCTTCATCCGCTCGTCGCGGTCGCGCTCCTCCGGCGAGGCGTACCGGCCGGCCTTCAGCCGCTGTTCCACCTGCTCCGCCCGATTCTCCAGGTCCAGGCCGACGACGTGATCGACAAATCCGAAAAAGTCCTCCCCAATCACGGGTTCGCCGTCGCGCAGCACCAGCGAGCCATTCGCATCGCGTTCATACGAAAGCTCCGCCATCTTGGCCAGCGCGTTCATGGCGCCTTCCCGGCTGGTCGAGCCCAGAAAGCTCTCCCGCACGTCCATCCAGGTTGCGGCGTGGCCCTGCGCCGCCTGCGCCGCCTCCAGGTCGGGGAACAGTTCGCGGTAGGGCCGCAGCTCCGCCGCTTCCCGCGCCGTCTTGTAAAGCTGGCCCTTCAGCTTCGGATCGGCCTCCAGCAGCCGGCCCAGCTCGGCATTCTCGCCGATCAGCTTGCTCAGCGCGTCGGGCGTGACCGCCGCCGGCGGATCCAGCTCGAAGATCTCCTCCTCCGCCGTCTCGGCCTGTGGCGCCGGCTGGGCGGTCTCCCGCGCATCCTCCTCCACTTCGCCGGTCGCGGGGACGGGCGCGTCCTGCGGCGTCGCCCCCTCTTCCTCCGCCGGCGCCTCGGCCGCAACTTCGTCGGCCGGCTGCGCCGGTTGCTCCGCTGGCTGCTCCGCCGCCGCGCTCGCCGCCGCCAGCTTTTCCTTCAGCAGCGCCGCCGCGTACTCCTCTCGTCCCGGATGCTTGGCCGGGTCGACCGCGGTGACCGGCAGGGAGCTTCCGCGGAAGCCCGGCGCCGGAGCGGCGGCCGGAGCCGCGCTCGCCGCCGGCGCAACTGTATCTATAGCAGGAATAATTGTTTCAGTAGCCATCCACTGGCCCTCCCGGGGCCACCCTCCCGTTGAAATGCCCGTCGGCTGCTCCGGCCTACTTCCCGTCGCGCCGCAGCGCCGTCCCCATCTTCAGCAGCGTGTTCGCCGCCTGCACCTGTCCCTGAATGTTGTCGCCGGTGGCCTGGGGATCCAGGCGCATCAGCTTGCCCATGGTCTGCGCGACCTCGTCGATCTCGCTCTGCGGGATCTCCGCCGGCGATTCGGCGCCGGCTGCCGCCTGCCCCGCTTCCGGACTTGCCGCCGGAGCAGCCGCCGGCTGACCCGCCTGCTCCACCATCGCCTTCCTCTGCGCCTGCAGCTCCAGGGAGCGCGTCTCTAGCCGCACCGCGGCCGTATAGTAGGCCAGAAGATTCTGCCAGCCCAGGGGATTGTTGTCCGGAATGTCGCAGTTCTTCTGGCAATACTGCCGCACCACCTGCTTCAACACCGCGAAGTCGTCGATCTCCGGGTCCGGCGGAATCGACGGCTGCATGGCCCCGGTCGGCTGGCCGGTGCGCGGATCCACCACCGGCGTCGCCTGCGCCCGCAGCAGCTTCTCGATGTTCTGCAGCACTTTGGACCGCATCGCAGCCCCCGGAATCACCATCCCCGGCACGCCCAGCGCGCTCACCGCCTGCTCCTGATTGTCCGGATCGTCGAAGATGGCCTGCACCAGCGGATTGCTGGCCGCCGCCTGCAACATCATCATCCAGCGCTGCCGCAGTTCGGCCGCCGTCACCGGCAATCCCTGGTCCGTATCGGGATAGGCGTAGACGCTGCCCTGCAGGTCTCCCAGCCGCACAAAATCGTTGCGGAACTCCGAGCCTTTCTCCTCGATCACCCGGCGCATGTCCGCGGTCAGGTTTTCCTGCGCGCAGCGCACCGCCAGCAGATCGGCCTGGGCGTGCTCGTCCTTCAGATTGTCCCAATAGATATTCAGCTTGCCCAGCGCCGTCTCCAGTTGCTGTTGCTGCCCGCCGAAGGTCTCCACGTGCGGATCTCCCGCTCCTCCATAAACCTGCGGCGGAATGCCGGCGAACATCTGGGCGTTGTAGGCCAGTTGCTCCAGGTAGTTGAAGGCCTCCTCGTGCATTTGAAACTGAAACTGATACAGCGCGTCGGCCATGCGCATGGCCCCCGGCGCGCCGGTCCGCTTCATCTTCACCAGATTCAGCACCCCGGGCAGCATGGGCTTGCCCTGCAGGGCCTTGTTGTCGATCAGGTCCGCGTTGGCCAGCGTCACTCCCGAGGAGCAGCGGTCCATGAACTCATGCAGGATGTTGGCCATATCGTTGTACCGCTTTTGGAACGGCACCACGATCTCCCCGATCGACGGCGGATACAGTCCGAAGCCCTCGTGCGTTCCCGCCCAGGTCCACTCCGCAGTCAGTTGCGCCTCGCGCGCATGCAGAAAAACATCCCCGGCGTTCACCAGCAGCAGGCCCTTCGGAAACGCGGCGCGCATGCGATCGGCGAACTCCTTGTCGTCCTCCAGGTCGAAGGCCCACGGCTGAATCCAGGTCCGCGAGAGCGTGGGCCGATGGTCGGTGAGCGCGCTCGCGCTCGCTCCCATTTGCGAATACACCTCCTGCCGGGCGATGCGCCCCAGGCCCCCATCCTCGGAGAGCGAGCCGGAGCTGGCGGACGCGATCTGGTCGTACATATCCGGGTAGGCCGCCCGCAGCGCGCCCACGTGCGCCTCCACCTCCAGATTCAAAATCGGCGTCTCCCGCAGGCTGTTCGCCGTCGGATCGCAGTCCACCTCCAGCGGGCAATAGATGGTCTGCGCCACCATGCCGTTGGGCGTCTCTTCCTCCCCGATCTGCCGCAGCACAGGCCCGCGCTCGGCCGGGAAGTAGGAGTCCGGACCCAACACCCCGCCGCACTGCGGGCAGCTCTGCGCCGCGGCCTCGCCCTCGCGCAGGGGCGCATCCGCTCCGCAGCCGTAGCAATGCATCCGGGCGGGAAGAATCTCCGTCACGGTTTCGCTGAAGACCGGCTCCCGTTTGCTGCCCGCCCGCTCCGCGTCCACCACATACCGCGTATGCCGAAAGGCCGCCCCCGTGGTGTAAAAGTAGAGAAGCTGCCGCTTCAGCAGCGAGTGCTCTCCGTTCTGCCGTTCGATAATGTCGATCAGCGACTGCGCCGCCCGCGCCGTGGTCACGTCGGCGAGCTGGTCGGCGTCCTCCGGCTCCCATTTCGATTTGGGAGTCTGCGGAGAGAGCGCGGCCACAAATCCGGTCGCCAGCATCTGATAGAAGTTATTGCAATACTGATACAGATCCTTGTCGTCGGAGTCTTCCGCATGCGGCCCGCGGGAGCCGTTCTGGTTCATCCAACCCACCGCATCGACAAACCCGCCGGCGCCGTTGAAGGAGAGGAACTGGTTGCCCTTGAAGAACTCCAGGTTCTCCAGGCAGCGCTCGATCAGCACCATGCGATCCTGCGACCACTGGTTCTTGTGTCGCCGCACCAGCCCGATCAGCCGCTGCCGATCCTCCTCGCTCAGCGACGCGCTGTTGCGCGGATCGTCGGCCCCGCCCTGCATCGGGTCCGAGGGCGTATGCTCCATGCTCCGCTCAACCGGCGGGGCCTCGATTTGCGACCTCTCCACCAAATCCAAGTCCGTTGCCTGCGTCACAGATTCCTTTGCTTTCTAGTGTCCTGAGTCGGAAGTCCGCATACCCAACGCACTGTCGTCCTGAGCGGAGTTTGGCCGGCTTTTGGGCCAAACGGAGTCGGCCAAACGGAGTCGAAGGATCTGCGGTTGTTCTGGAACGAATTTCCGATTCGCCACACTAGCTCGCGCCGCTCCGCGGCGCGCCGGCCGCGAAGGGGGGCCGCGTTTCCCGCTCCGGCGGAACTCCGGCCATCCCGGCTCACTGCCTGCCCGCCGCTTCGGCCGCGTCGAGCGCCGCGTTGATCTTGCTCACATCGGGAATCCAGGCCGTCCTGACCGCCGCGCCTGCGCCCTCCCGTTCGCGCCTTGCTTTGCGCGTCAAGGCCTGGGCCGCGCTCGAAGGCCGCCGCCGCAGCCGCAGAATATCCTGAATCTCCTGCTGCGGATCCACCAGCGCCTCCGGCTCCTCGGCCGGCGCATCCGCCGCCGCAGCCACCTCGAAGAGCGGCCCGCCCAGCCCCATGGAAGCCAAGCGGTCCAGCAGAATCCTCCGCTCCGCCTTCAGCTCGCCCACCTCTTCTGCACGCACCCGCAGCCTCGTGACCTGCGCCGCGCGCGAGATCCACGGAATCCGCATCATCCAAACGCCTGCCTTTGCAGAATCAGGTCGAAGGCCACCAGGCGCTCCCAGTCTTTGTTCAGCTTCTCGAAGTTCTCCGCGAAACTGCGCCTGGTCAGCGGATTGAACATTTCGTCGATATCGGCCGTCACGGCCAGAATCTCCGCTCCCTCGAAGCGGGCGAGCGAGTCCTCTTCATAGGCCGGCAAAGTGGCCAGAATCTCCCGCACCCGCGCCTCCTGCGCCGCGCGAACTCCATCCCCGGCCTTCGCCACGATGGGGGCGCTCTCCCTCGCCCGCGGCCGAGTTGCAAAGCATCCCAGCTCGCAGAGCGTCAACGCGGTCAGCGCCGCGGCCGCCCGCAGCCCGCGTCGACGGGAGGCATGGCCGCCGGCCGGCGTCAAGCCCCCCCGCCGCATCCGGATCATGCGAACTCCGTCACTCGCACCGTGGTGGACGTAGCCGTAGCCGATCGCAGATTGCAGAGCAGCGTGGCCGCGATTGCGTACCCTCCGGAGTTGTCCGGAGGCGTGCCGATCACCCGTCCGTAGCCGGTCTCCTGCGGTATCGGCTCTCCGAGAATCAGCGGCTCGGACTGGGGAGCAATCTCGTAGACCGTGGTGAAGGGAGGCGTCTGGCTATCGTCGATCTGGTACGCGATGCCCTGGCCCACTCCTCCATTCGCGCTGAAGTCTTCCACCACCTCCACCCGCCGGGTGACCATGGTGGCGTAGACCGGGGTAAACGCCCCTCCGCTGCCGTTGATCGGGATCAGTCGTGTGCGCATGGCTATTTCTTCTTTCTCAGACCCATCAGCGTCTCCGCCAGTCTGGCCCTACGCCCGAGGATTCCCGGCGCGTCCTGGTTCTCTTCGGCAAACTCCGCCGTGGTTTTGCCGGCCCGTTTGGCCTCCGCGCTGAAGCTGCCGGGATGCTTGATCGCCTTCTGGATCCAATGCTTGTTCTTCTTCTTTTCCGCCTTCGTCTCCGTCATGTTCTTTCCTCGATTCGCCTTCCTCGGCCATGCGTCTCGCCGGCCCGCTCCGCCGCTCTTTCATCCCCTCACAATCGACCCTTCACCAGCGCGCAGACCGGCACAATCGACGGATCGGTCCACACCTGCTCCGGAGAGGCCATGCCTGGACCCTTCCAGAGCAAAGGCGCGCGCGTGGCCTTGCGTCCCTGCTCGTACAATCCGGAGCAGAAGTACTCGTTCCGGTCCACGTGGATGGGGTAGACGCGAAGCAGCTTATGCGCCACCATCGACAATTCCTGCCCCACGTCGTACCGGTCGTCGATCAGTTCGAACTGCGTCTCCAGCAAAGCGGAGACGTCGGCCCCATCCAGAAGCGGAGTCTCTGCAATGGCCAGGTCGCCGTTGTATTTCTCCACGTAGTAATCCAGCAGCCCGATGTGCACTCCGTGGTGCATGGTCGCTTCCAGAACCCCCCAGCGGCCGAAGGGAAAGCTCAGCAGCGTGGCCACATGCGAGAACGGGCTCCGGGTAAAGGCCTCGATATCTCGCGAGATTTCGTAGTTGCCCTCGCAGAAAAGCACCCGTCCCGGCCGGCATTGCGCATAGAACTCCGCCTTGTTCACCCTGGGCATCGCCGAGCTGCGGATGCTGTCGATGTGTTCCGCCATTGGAGCCTTTCCCATCCCGCCTGAAGGCAGGCGCCGTCCCTCGCCGCAGCCGGCGCCGTCGAGGAATCTCTTGTCCAGTCCTGGAATTTCGCCGGATCGCGGCGGCTGTTGGAACCGCCGCTGTCGCCGCACCCGGTCCTGTCATCCCTGAGCAAGTTCGGCCGGGAAATCGGCCGAACTCGAGCGACGGATCTTGCGGCTCTCTCATTCCCGTGGGGAGCCTCCGCAACCGCGCACTCCGCCGTCAGGCGGCGGTGGCAGTGTGCGCCGTCGCCGCGGCGGTGGGCGCCGAAGGGGCGGGCAGGGGAGTGGAGGAGGCCAGCGCCGCCGGCAGCGCGTTCAGCACGCCGACCGCGCCGTTGATGAGCGCCGCGGTGGCCGCCGAAAGCTGTTCCCCGGCAAGCCCCAGAATCTGCGCCGCCGCCGGAGTGAGAATCGCCACCGCTTCGGCGAACTTCTGCGCTCCCGAGCCGCTGGTCTTTCCCATCGCCGCGAACTTCTGCTCGGTCTGCACGGCGATGCCATACGCCTGGGTGGAGAGCGCCGCGATCTGGGACGCAATGGTCCCCGCCTCCGGGCTGATCTTGGCCAGCACCGGAGCCTCCGCGGTCGCAATCCTCGCCACACCGCCGAGCACGAAGTTCAAGCCGCCCTCGAAGTCATGCCCAACGGCGGAAAGAAACGATTTGAAGCTCATACATTCTTCTCCTTCGCGGCGCCTTTGCGGGGGCCGGCTTTGGTGACTGCGTCTGTTTCTGTGTCGGCCGGATCGTCGGCCGGCAAGGGACTCTGCTTCAGGTACGCGAAGACCGCAACCAGGGCCGGTATGCCCAGCAGCTTGAGAAAATTCCCGATCCCCGCTCGCGTCAAATTGAATGCGCTGGGAACCGCCAGCGCGGCGGAGCCGGCGGTGGCCGCGGCCCCGATCGCCGCCGCGCCCAGGCCATGAAGCCAGGTGCGAAAGTTCATGCCTCCGCCCTCCGCTCCCACCCCTTCAGGTACATCTCCAGCCGGGGATCTCTTTCCACCAGGCATTCGTAATACAGCTCCGCCTCCCGCCGCAGGTCGTCCAGCACCTTCTGCGGATTGGCCAGGTCCAGCGCCCCCAGGGTCAGCGGTCCGATGCGCCCGTCTCCCTCCACGCTGAGGGCGTCCTGCAGCATCTTCGCGGCGGGGACCACGCCGATATTCACCCCCAGGGAGAGAAGCTTGTTGGCGATCTGCTGGTCCACGATCTCGGCGATGCACAGCGGCTGGCAGTATTCCTTCCGGTACACGCCCTTGGCCACCGCCAGAGCGGCGGTGCTGCCCATCGAACCGTAAAACAGGCAGTTGGTCAGTCCCGGATGAAAGCGCTCATCGATTCCGAAGCGCGTACGGTAACCGGCGGGAGAAGTGGTGACCAACCCGGTGAGGCCGGGATCTTCCCACGCCAGCACGGAGTCGATTGCGTCGTCGATGTTAGCCATCGTTCATCCTGTATTCGAACTTGCTTCCAGTTTCCGCTCTGTCATCCTCAGGAGGCGCCTGCTGTCGTTCCGGGAAGTCGCCTGCTGTCGTCCCGAAGGCCTTACCCTCGGTCATCCTGAGCGGAGTTTGGCCGGCTTTTGGGCCAAACGGAGTCGAAGGATCTTGCGGTTGCCCTTCTGCGCCGAGGCCGCGAACATCCCGGCCACAGATCTGTTTTTCAACAAACCCCTAGCGCGCCCACAGCAGCCGGCCGATCAGCGCGATCAGCGCCCCGCCCGCTCCCCCGCTCAGCAGGGCCAGCGCTCCGGTCACCAACTTCTTCTTGCCGTCGCTTTCAATCCGCAGCCGCTCCAGCGTGCTTACCCGCTCCAGCAGCGTCTGCACCGCCGCCTCCACCAGAGGAATGCGCCCATGCGGTCCATCCAGCCCAAGCTCCTTGCGCAGCATCCGGATCTCTTCGCCATTCTGCCGCCCCTGCTCCAAACTCTCGTCCACCTTTCTTTGCAGCTCGGCGAGCTGTTCCAGAATCCGGCCCTGAAACGGTAACCACTCCGATTGCGAGTCGCGTCTCTTCGCGCTCGGACTTCCTTTTGCGTAATTCACGCTCTTCACCCCGTGTCCGCCGTTGGAGCGGCCTCCCCTGATTGTTCGATCGATCGCTGTCTCTTTCCGGCCTGAACCGGACGCCCCGCGCCGGCGCTCCCGGGCTAAAATTGCACCCGGCCGGAGAAGGTGACCGGCCCGGTCAGCACAATGCTGTACATCCCGGAGGGCGGAGCCGCCACCGTCAAGGCAAGCGGCGCGCTGCGCAGCGCCCCGTCGCTGGCCGTGAAGCTCGCCGTTCCCGGGGCAACCCCGGTGACCAGCCCGGAAGAGCCGATGCTGGCCGCCGACGGATTGCTGCTGCTCCAGCCGGACACCGCGTTGCCGTGAATATCCGCGGTATTGCAGGCCGTCGTCGATCCGTCGGAATACACGCAAGTGGCCAGAAGCTGATTGGTCGCCCCCACCTCCAGCGCGGTGATTCCTCCCGTCGCCGCCAGAGATATGGACTGCAACGTAACGGTTGGGATCTGTATGGTCAGGAACCACGGTTTGCTGTAGACCGAGCCGACAATCGCCTGCACTTGCGCGGATCCGGTGGCTGCGCCTGTGGCCAGCCCGGCGGTGGAGCTCCCTGCCGCCCCGACCGTCACCACCCCGGTCGCCGTGCTGGCCCATCGCGTCACGCCGTTTCCATAGATATCCGGCTGCGTGCAGTTGGTGGTCGCGCCATTGGAGTACTGACAAAAGGCGGCGAACTGCAACGTCTGTCCCACGACCAGCGCGCTCGGACTCCCGGGCGCGCTCAGATACGCGCCTGTTAGCTGGAGCGGAGCGGAGGCCACAGTCACCACCACCGGATGCCCGGTGCTGACTCCCAGCGCCGACGCGCTGAAATTCGCGCTTCCCGCCGCGACCCCCGTCACCAGTCCGCCCGCATTCACCGTCGCTACCGTCGGCGCCGAGCTGGTCCACGAGCTGACCGCGGTTCCATATTGGTCCACGGTCGTGCAATTCGTGGTCGTCCCGTTCGAGTACGTGCAGCTCGCCGTGAGCTGCAACGTGGAGCCCACCGTC
>JAJYZK010000097.1 GCA_021799945.1 Acidobacteriota bacterium | reverse complement strand
GGATGCGTCTGCACATCCAGCATCCCCCCTGTCAGCCGCAGCGCGCCGGCGCCCACAGGCGAAACGCAGAGAATCTGCTCCAGGGAGGCCTGCCTCCTCCGGTAAGTGGCCTGGCAGGAAGTTTCCACGTCGAGCGGCTGCGCGGCGGGGAGTTCCGCGCGGTGCAGACCATCAATGCGCAGGCGCGTGCGAATCCTGGCCAGATCCGCGGTTCCGGTTACCGTGGCGTTCAGGCTCAGATTGCCGCGCCAGCCGGTATCGTCGCCGAGAGTCAGCCGGGTCAATTGCCCCAGCGGCGCCCCGGACCAGGAAGCCGACACGCGCAGCGGCATGGCCCCCAGCGTCCGCGCCCGCAGCAGCGCGCCCTCAATGCGCAGCACGCCGGTATCCGCCAGATCCAGATCCAGATCCGTCCGCGCCGGCTGGGCCTCAAACCGCACCTGCCACTGCTCCGGAGTCTCCAGCCACGCCGATAGGTCCGCATTGAGAAACGAGAGCGCCTCCTTCTCATCTCCCTGCTTGAAATTGATGCGCGAATTCACCGCCTCAATGTACGGAAACCGGGGCGCCTTGCCGGCATGGCGCTGGCCGGTGGGCGCGTTGGGAATGTTGGCCGCCTGGAGCAGGATCGACGCGAAATTCCACGCTCCGCGGGCGTTGCGCACAAGATTGAGGCTGGCGCCGTCCAGGTGGATGCTGGACACCTCCAGCCTGCCCCGCCACAGCGAAAGAAGCCGCAGATTGGCCACCACATCGTCGCAGCGCAGAAGCGGCTCGGAGCCAAACTCCGAATCCTCGTCTACGACGAACCCGGAAAATGCAAATCCCGGCCGGGGGGCCAGCCGCAGCGTAACGGAAGAGATATGAACCTGGCGCCCCATGCTGCGCCCGATGCTCGCCGCGATGCTGCGACGGTAGCGGCCCATGTTGATGAGCGGAGGAAGAACGACCACTGCGGCGAGCAGGCCCGCGGCCCCCAACAGGATCCAGCGGCGGGTGACAGTCCGGCTCCGCGCCCCGGACATGCTAGCGCACCAGGTGGAGAGTCCGGCGCCAGCGGGTCTGATCGAAGAAGTGAACGATCACATGGGAATAAAACTGGAGCCGGTCCCCCAGGCTCTGCTTCTCATATTGATCCCCCGATTCGATGAAAGACCAATAGACAAGCAGTGGGCGGCCTACGATATTGGCCCGGGGCACGAAGCCCCAATAGCGCCCATCCAGGCTCAGCGGACGGTTGTCGCCCATGGCAAAGTATCGACCCGGAGGAACCACCAGATCCTCTCCCTGGATATGACTGGGCAACTCCAGCGCCCAGGTCGGCGTAACATCGCCCCCCTCGGAGGGCGGCACGGCGGGAAAATCGTCCCGGTAGGGGATGTAATTGCCGTAATCCGGCTTGGCTACCTCCGGCTCATTTTGCGCCTGACCGTTCAGATACACCACGCCATTCCGCAGGTGAATCCTGTCCCCGGGAATCCCGATCACCCGCTTGACCAGAAATAAATCGGGCTCGCCGGGCTTGAAAAAAACGATGATGTCGCCGCGCCGCACGTTGCGGTAATAGACAAACGGCGCCCATTTCGCCGGGGGGGCCAGAGTAATGCGGTCCACCATGACGTGGTCGCCGATCAGCAGCGTATTCTCCATCGAGGAAGAGGGAATCTCGAAATTTTGGAAGATGAAGGTCAGGGCAAACAGCCCGATCACCAGAACCACGCAGATCGAAGCAAATGCCTCCATCGGGGTCTCTTCTGTCCTCTGTTCGCGGTCGAGGCGTGCCTGCGTCGCTTCCATGGGTGGGCGCTGATGACTCCTTCAACTGTGCCGGTTCCGGGCCGGCGGCTCTGGGATTTTCCGGATTGCCGCGAACCACAGAAATTCCGCCGGAGCGGGCTTTCCCTTCGGAACAGCTCGCTCCCGGTCCGCGACTTCGACTGGACCTCACCGGGTCCGTAGCTTCAAGGTAGGCGCTGCGGCCCGGCTATTGGACGATGCGGCAGATCCGGCTCCATCGTGCGAAGTCCAGCACTTCGTCCAATGGGCTCTTCCCGTGTCCGAGTCTATCATCCGGCAGAGACGGCGCATCGGTCGGCGACGGCTGATGCAGAGAGAAGTAAATCAGGAAAGGGCGACCCACGATATTGGCCCGCGGGATGAAGCCCCAATAGCGGCTGTCGCGGCTGTGATTGCGGTTGTCTCCCAGGGCGAAGTAGCGTCCGGGCGGCACCGGCAACTCGCGATTGCGCACGCTGGAGCGCATTTGCATCCACCAGCGCGTGTCGACTCCGGGATCCGTGTAGAGGGAGGATGGAAACTGATCGCGGAAGCTGTCCTGGTAGGTCTGCTCATACACCGCGAAAGGCTCCGACTGCTGTTGGCCATTCACAAATACCATGCCGTCCCGCATGCGAATGCGATCGCCGGGGATCCCGACGATTCTTTTCACGACATGGTCGGATGGATCCAGCGGAAAATGGAAGACGACCACATCGTCGCGCTGAATCTGGCGGTAAGGCAAAAGCCAGCCCCAGCGTCCGGCCGGCGCGAATACCACCTTGTTCACCAGCAGGAAGTCGCCCACCAGCAGGGTGCGCTCCATGGATTCGGTAGGAATGCGGAAGGGCTGCGCCACAAAGGTGAGCCCGAACAGGGCTACCACCAGGATGCCGAGCAGGGAGCGCAGGACGTCGAGCAGGTTGGGAAAAATAAAATGGGCATGGTCCCCGGAGGGAGCGGGGGCAGCCGGCCTTGCCGCGATCCCGGCCAGGCCGACAGAGGGGACCGGGTCGACCGCCGTTTGATTCGCCATCGCGGGATTCAAGGACCGTTCCCTTTCCCGAAGGCCGGGGACAGCCCGGTTTCCTCCCGCCGCTGCAGGGTTCGCACCGCCCGCCGGGCAGCCTCCTGCTCGGCCCGCTTTTTTGTCGTGCCCATCCCCCGCGCCAGTCGAGCGGTGTTTCCTTTGCCGTTCTGCACTCTCACCTCGATGAGAAACCGCTTGCGATGATCGGGTCCGCTTTCCGCCCGCAAAACATACTCGGGCCGGCCGCCTCTTCGCGCCTGGAGAATCTCCTGCAACGCAGTTTTATGATCGCCGATGGGTCCGCCCAGATCGAGCGCCTCGCGCAAATCGCTTAGATACGGCTCGACCACATGTCGCTGGACAAATCCTTTCACCTGCTGCAGGCCGCCGTCCAGGTACATCGCCGCCACAATCGCTTCAATGCAGTTGGCCAGCAGCGCCGCCTTCCGCCGCCCTCCGCTGCGCTCTTCTCCCTTGCCCAAGCGCAGATAGGCGCCCAGGTCGAGAATGGAGGCGACTCGCGCCATATGACTGCGGCTTACCAGGTTGGCCCGCAGCCGCGTCCACTCCCCTTCGCGCAGTTCCGGAAACCGGTGGAAGAGAATCTCGGCCACCACCATGCCCAGCACCGCATCGCCGAGAAACTCCAGCCGCTCGTTATCCTGTTCGAGTTCCGGCGCGCCCGGGCCCGGGGAGGCATGCAAGCGGAGGTCCGCGGCAGCGTCTCCGGCCTCGGTCAACGCCGCGCGCTTCGGCCTTCGCGGCGCCGTCGTCCGCTCCGGCTCGTCCATCCTGCGCTCCCGGAGCGGCTCCCGAACCCGTTCGCGGACCAACGATTCGCGAACTAACGATCTGTGGGTCAAGGCCTGGAGCAGGAGTTGCTGGCGTTCGAAGCTGTATCCGAGGGCCGCCTCAAGCGCAATGGGTTTTGGCTGGGCCATTGCAGTTTATTGCGTCGTCTGCGGAGGCTGATCTGCGTCCCCGGTTTGCGCCTGCTGCGGCACGGCGTAAGCCTGCTTCAGCCCTTTCTCCGCCGCCCGCTTGGTGTCCGGCTGCCCGTCCCGTGCGGTGAGAGCCGCCTGGTATTCCGCAACCGCGGCGTCCCGCTGATTCTCAACGTCGAAGATGCGTCCCAGATAGATATGGGACCAGGCGATCAGGCGGGGATCCTTGGAGAGGCGGATCGTCTCCTGGAAATCGTGTTTGGCCCCGGGAACATCGCGGTGCAGGATGGCGAGGCGGGCCAGGATGAAGTTGGCGCGGCCGGCATCTCCGCTCCCGTCGTCCAGCGACTTCCGGGCCAGTTCGCCGGCGGCGTCGTAATCCCCCTTGGCCAGATCCGCCTCCGCCTGATCCAGCCCGCTCAGGCGCTGCGGCGACCTGCGGACCACGTCGTCTTCGGAGTGATCGACGAAGGTGACGTGTTTGGCCAGGCTGAGCTCCGATCCCACATCCATTCCATACACCATCGTCCCGATGCTTTCCTTCAAGCTCTGCGGCTGCCGCTCGAAGGCCGCAAACGCCTGGTAAAAGTATGCGGTCAGCACGTAGCCTTGCTCCATCGACTCCTGCACCGCGTTCCTGCGCACGGCTTGAGCGGCCTCTACGGTGGCGTTGTGCTCCCGGGTTGCAGCCTCCAGGTCGCTGCGGCGGATATCGGCCGGGATGTTGTAAATCGCCACCCCGGTGTCCATGGTCCGCGCTTCGATCGCGCGGATCATGCACTCCACCACCAGAGACACCACATCGCTGCGGTAGGTGTAGCTCAGCGGAGCATCCCGGACTACCTTCAGAAACGGCTGCAGGCGATCCAGGGCCGACTCCCGCGCATACAGCAAAGGCTCGATTTCATAGTGAAGGTAGGTGTGCCGGACTTCGTTCATCCGGATCGCGTCGCCGGAGGGTGAGGCCACCACCACGTAGTCCGTTCCGTAAACCCGCGCATTGATCTCCGCCGGATCCAGCATCGGCTCCACCACCACCAGAAACCGGGTTCCCGTATCGCTGTCCAACGGCATTTTGAGGTAGGCGTTGGTGTCATCGACCATCGCCGCGAGCGTTTCGTGCAGATGTTTCAACTGCCGGTCGTAGGTTGGACGGTAGTGCACCCAGATCAGGTGCAGCCCGATTAGATCGCTGAAGTTGCGCAGCAGGGGGAGAATATCGACCACCTGCGTGGCGTCGATCGGCATATCGTCGGTCTGGGCGATCGGCTTCAAATCCGGCGGCGGGGTTACATACAGGGCCAGCGAGATATATTGCGCCAGATCGCGCCCCGGATCGGCCAGCCGGTGCTGATCGATAAAGGTGCACACCTGGTCGTGCGCATCGCGCGCAGGAGCGGACTGCTGCAGCGCCTCGTTGACCTCTTCGCGGATCCTGGCGCGAACCGGATCCGAAACCGCCAAGCCTTGATCGTAGCCACACGCGTTGAGGGCCACCGCCACGTCAAAGAGAGCTTCGGAGCCCTGCAGGGTTATGTCGGGCCCGGTGGGATCGACCAAGGCCGGGGCCTTCATGGAAGGCGCGCTGGATCCGCTCCGGTCGGGTGCGCTGGTGCTGGAAAAAGTTGAACTGACGGCGGAGGAAGAAGACGAAGACGGTTCTTGGGCGGACAGGGATAGGGCGCCCGCTAAAAACAGCCCAAGGAGCGGAGCGAAGCGCAAGCCGCCACGGCAGGGCGTGCGGAGCCCGCCGCCGGCGCCGAGGAACGGCCTTGGAATGCGAATTTTCCGCGCGGCCACAGGCGTGAATCGCGATTCCACGGCCTGTGGAGAATGACGCTGCATAGACGGGGCGGGCCGAGACCGCTTCAGGACAGTCTATTCAACCGTTCTATTAGGGTCAAACGGGCAGGGCCAAACGAGACGCAAACCGGGGGCAATGCAGGGGCCGAGGCAGGGCTAGGCCCGAGTCGACGCGGGGCCCTGTGCGCTGCGAGTTGCCTCCCTCGCCTTGAAGCGCCTGGCAGCGGCGGGCTCAGCCGTGCACGGAGATGCCCGAGTACGAGAGCAATACCGTGCCCCGCACCGGCTGGCCGAAGGCCCGCGCCGGTGAAAATATGCTGAAAAGCAAGGTATTTTCCAGTTGCGAGCGAGTTTCGCGGTCACTCGAACCGGAAACGATCTGATAGTCGTAGACCCGGCCGCTTCCGTTCACAAACGCCTCGACCACGATGGGGTTCTCGCGGTCCCCAATGGTTACCTGGGGCTGCCAGGAGGTATAGAGGAAGTGGGCCGCGGTGACCACTCCGGGCGGTTCATCGCGCGCCAGCAGCGGCTCGGGCAAGGCCAGCATGGAGACGACACCCAGCAGCAGCACGGAGCTCAGCAGCCCGGCGGAGGCCTGCAGCAGAAATGGCCTGAAGGTGTTTTCCCAGCGCACCTGCCAGCGCGCGAGGCTCCCGCCCAAGGACATGCTGTTTTCCCGGGACAGGGCCACACGCAGGCGCAGGCCGAGATCTTCGGGCGCCTTCGCCGGCCCCAGAGCGATGAGCGCCGCCTGCATGCGCCGCCATTCGCTGAATTCGATGCCGCAGGGGACGCAACTCTCCAGGTGGGTTGCAATCGAATGCATCGCCGCGCCGGTCACGGCCCCGTCGAGATAACCGGAAAACTGGCTGCGAATTTCTTGGCACTCGCTCATTTGGCCTCCTTTGCGCAAGTCAACTGCGGCTCTCCAGCGGAATGGACCCCCCGGGAGCGGAAGCGCTGGGCCGCTTCGCCGACGCCGACGCGAAAACGCTCAAGCGCGCCTTCAACTGGGCGCGGCCGCGCATCAGCCTCGACTTGACCGTCCCTAGATTCACGTTCAGGATCTCCGCTATCTCTTCATACGAGAACCCCTCGATATCCCGCAATACCACTACCGCGTGAAAGGGTTCGGGAACCTTGCGGAGGGCCGATTCCACCCGCACGCGCATCTCCTCGTTGACGGCGTGGTCAAAGGGCGATTCCTGAAGATCGACCAGAGTGTCCTTGAGGCAGACGGGGCCTCCATGGGAGGTGCGTCCCACTTCGGATTCGATGGTGATTTCCTGTTTTTTGTGCCGGCGCCACCAGCGGCGGGAGTTGCTGGCCTCGTGCAGGGCGATTCGGTAGATCCAGGTGCGCAGGCTCGCTTCGCCATGGAAGCGGCCGATTCCGCGGTAGATTTTGATGAAGATGTCCTGGGTCAGGTCGGCGGCGTCAGCCGCATCCGGAATGCTGCGCGCGACCAGACTGAAAATCGGCTGATGATACTTGGCGATCAGCCATGCGAAGGCTTCTTCGGAACCTGCCTTCAATTCCGAGACGACCGAGGCCTCTTCCTGCCGCTCGCCTACCAGGCTTGCGATATTTCCCAAGGCAATCCCCGCTTGCATTCAGAGTCCTCCCTACCATAACAGGAAGCCCCGGAGACGTCTGCCGGAAAGGACCGGGGAGGCAGACGGACTCGGGAGGTCGATCCCTACCTACAGGTTAGACACCGGAAACCGGCTCCTGGGTTCCAAAAGGGGGTTTCGAAAAGGCGACCGGCGCCGGTTAGGAGTTTGTTGGAAAACGCGCCGAAGCACCGAACGAGGCGCAACGGGATGTGTGCCTGCCAATCCAGCTACCCAAGGAATTGGATCTTGTCCCGGCCACAGCCCTGTTTCTCAACAAACTCTTAATTGTCGGGGGCGGCCGGCGCCGGCCTTTTCTTGCTCTTGCGCCGCTTCGTGGGGGCGGGTCCGTCATCTACGACAATTTTCTTGGGAGCAGGCGGGGCCACAGGCGCCACCACCGGAGGCGGCGCGGCGCGGAAGCGGGCAAGCTGAGCATCCTGCTGGCCGATGGACTGCAGCAGGGAGGCGCCCAATTTGAAGCGGGCCGACTCCAGCGCCGCCCGGGCCTGTTCCAGGGCTTCGGCATCGGGAGAGCGGGCCAGCGTGGCGGTCTGCGTCACGCGCAGCAGAACGTCGTAGAGGGCGTCCACATTGCGGAAGACCGCGAAGTCCGGCGCGAGAGCCGGGGCTGCGGCCTGCCCCGGACCTGCCGACGCAGGCGCCGCCTGCGCCAGCAGGCTCGGCAATGTCCCGTTCAAGTCGCGCTCCAGGGAATCGACGTCGGACTGGGTCGTTTGGCGGACCTCGGCCGGCTCTTTCCAGCGCGGAATGTCGAGGCCGGCGATGGCGGAGGAGACCTGCGCCAGAGCATCGCGCAGGCCTTCCCCGGTTGCATCCGTGGTCGGGTCGACGGCGGGCGTCGCCTGGGGGGCGGCGGAAGCAGCGGCCGAGGCGGCGGGTTGCGCAGAGGGTGGGGCCGGGTTCGCCTGAGCGCGGGCGGACTGCGCCATTACGCTGAATAGCCCCGGCCCGAGAAGCGCGAAGCGGAGGCATTTCCTGGCGAATTGCATCTGGAGGCTCCCGAGGGCGAAGATCCCTATGCTCTTAGACTGCCACATCCGATGCCCGGAGACCGGAGCGGGTTTGACGGATCGCCCTGCGCTCAAGGAAAATTGATGAGGGATTTCGCCCCGGTGTGGGCCTGTGGCGCAGCTGGGAGCGCGCTTCCATGGCATGGAAGAGGTCGTCGGTTCGATCCCGACCAGGTCCACCAATCAACTCGTTAGCGATGGTTTTCTTCCCGGATTGGCGTCATTCGGCGCCAAAGCTCCGCTGACCTTTTGACCGACGTCCAGACGCCTTTTCCCGACCGGCCTTGAAGCCAGCCTCCTTGAACAAGTTTCACCCGTCCCAACAAGCGGTCGTTGCAACCACTCAACACCGAAAGTTAGCAAAACCTCCGCACGGAAATCAGTCAAAGCGCGGTAAAAAGTCCGGCCAAGGGACAGGGACGGGGCGCCGCTCCGCTCATTGCGCTGGCTTTCAAGACAGCCATAATGCTCGAGGATAGCCCCGCCTAGCCGCGACGGCCGGGTATTCGGCGGATGGCCGAAGAACTGTTGAGCAACGAGGCGTCCGTCCGGCGGAACGGGAACGCTACGATTCTCGCGACGCCGTCGAGAGAATCCTCCCACCGGCTGACGCGCTCCATGCTCTCCGCCCTTGGCGTGTAAATTGAATGAGATTAAAAGGCCAGGGATCACGCTCGCGGAAATGGCGACGGCCCTACGGCAGGACTCAAAGCGCATGAATCAGCAAACGCTGTCCTCCTTCATCTGGGCGGTCGCGGACCGTCTGCGGGGCGACTATAAGCAATCCGAGTACGGCAAAGTGATCCTGCCGTTCACTGTCCTGCGCCGGATGGATTGCGTGCTGGAACCGACAAAGGAAGCAGTACTGGCCGAGTTTGCCAAGCAAAAGAAAGCCGGGATCAACCCGGAGCCATTCCTGCTCCGCAAGTCCGGCGCGAGCTTTTACAACACGTCGCCGATGGACATGAAGAAGCTGATGGGCGATCAGGACCATATCAAGGAGAATCTGTTCGCCTACATCCAG
>JAJYZK010000096.1 GCA_021799945.1 Acidobacteriota bacterium | reverse complement strand
GGATGAGCCCGGCGGATTCGCCGGAGCTTTGTATTAGCGCGCCGCCTCCGCGGGCCGGGCCGCGGCCAGAGCCTGGGAGACAATGTCCTGCGCCTCCTGCTGAATCCGCTTGAGATGTTCGGCGCCGCGGAAGCTTTCCGCGTAGATTTTATAAACGTCCTCGGTGCCCGAAGGCCGGGCCGCAAACCAGCCGTTCTCCGCGCTCACCTTCACCCCGCCAATCGGCGCTCCATCCGAAGGCGCGGCGGTCAATACGGATCGGATCGGCTCGCCCGCCAGCGTGTCGGCCGGCAGATCGCCGGGGGAGAGGCGGGCCAGCACCGCCTTTTGCCGGGCATCCGCCGGCGCATCCATCCGTTCGTAGACCGGCTCCCCGTACTTCCCCGTCAGATCCTGATAGATCCGGCCCGGGTCCCTGCCCGTCTTCGCGGTAATCTCGGCGGCAAGCAGCGCGGCGATTATGCCATCCTTGTCGGTGGTCCACACGGTTCCGTCCCGGCGCAGGAATGAGGCGCCCGCGCTCTCCTCGCCGACAAATCCCAGATCGCCCCCCACCAGCCCGTCGACAAAGTATTTGAAGCCCACGGGAACCTCGTACAGCTTTCTTCCCAACCCGGCGGCCACGCGATCGATCATCCCGCTGCTGACCAAGGTCTTGCCGACGGCGGCCCGCGCCGGCCACTGGGAGCGCGCGCCGAAAAGGTAATGGATACAGACGGAAAGGTAGTGATTCGGCGGCAGCAGGCCCGCGCCGGCGGTGACCACGCCGTGCCGGTCATGGTCCGTGTCGCAGGCGAAAGACACGTCGAATTTGTCTTTGAGTCCCAGGAGCGACTGCATCGCATAGGGCGAGGATGGGTCCATGCGGATCTTTCCATCCCAGTCGAGGGTCATGAAGCGGAAGGTGGGATCGACATCCAGGTTCACCACGGTGAGGTTCAGGCCATAGCGTTCGGCGATGCGCGGCCAGTAATGCACGCCCGCGCCTCCCAGCGGGTCGGCGCCTAGGCGGAGCCCCGCGCCGGCGATGGCCTCCATGTCGAGAACCGAACCCAGATCTTCGATATAGGCCGTGCGATAGTCGCGCCAGTGCGTGGTGGAGGCGCCCAGCGCCTCGCGATAGGTCCTGCGCCGCACGCCCTCCAGCTTGCCCAGCAGAAATTCATTCGCCCGCTTCTCGATCCAGGAGGTGGTCTCGGCTCCCGCCGGACCGCCGTGCGGAGGGTTGTACTTGAAGCCGCCGGAGTCGGGGGGATTGTGCGAGGGGGTCACCACAATGCCGTCGGCCAGCCCGGTCTTGCGTCCGCGGTTGTAGGTGAGGATGGCGTGGGAGACCACCGGGGTCGGCGTGTATTCGCCGTTTTCGGCCAGCACGGTCTCCACGCCGTTGGCCGCCAGCACCTCGATCGCGCTGGCCTGCGCCGGCTCGGAGAGCGGGTGCGTGTCGATGCCGAGAAACAGCGGGCCGTCGATTCCCTGCTGCCGTCGGTACTGGCAGATGGCCTGGGCGATGGCCAGAATATGCCACTCGTTGAAGCTGCGGGCCAGCGAGGATCCGCGATGGCCGGAAGTGCCGAAGGCCACGCGCTGGGCGGCCTCTCCGGCCTCGGGCCGCTCTTCATAATAGGCGGTGAGCAGCCGGGGCACATTCACCAGCTCCGCGGCTTCGGCGATTTTTCCAGCCCTGGGATGGATCTTCATGGCTCGATTTTCTCCCTCTCGCTTCCTTCTCCAGATTTGGGCGCCGCGGCGTCCCTCCCCGCGGCGACGCTTCTCGCGGCGACGATCCGGGCGGTATGGCGGGCGATCATCAAATCCTCATTGGCGGCGATCACCCGCACCGCCACGCGGTCGGCCTCCCGGGAAATCAGCGGCGCGCCGGCCCGGTTCCGTTCCCCATCGATGCCCACTCCGAGAAACTCCAGCCCGGAGCAGATCCGCTCGCGCACCGGGGCCGCATGCTCGCCCACTCCGCCGGTAAACACCAGAATATCCAGCCCGCCCAGCACCGCGGCCAAGGCCCCGACATACTGCCGCGCGCGGTAGCAAAAGAGGGCGACGGCCTCGGCCGCAGCCGCGTCCGCGGCCTCCCGCGCCAGCAGATCGCGCATATCCTGACTGCTGCCCGAGACCCCGAGAAGTCCGGACTCCCGGGCCACCAGCCGAGTCATCTCTTCGCCGCTCATCTTACGCTGCTGCGCGAGCCAGGCCAGCAGGCCGGGATCCAGATCGCCGCAGCGCGTGCCCATCATCAACCCGGCGACAGGGGTGAATCCCATGCTTGTTTCGACGCTTTTGCCCCCGGAAATGGCGGCCATGCTGGCCCCATTGCCCAGATGCGCCACAATCACCCGGCCCATGGCCCGCTCCGGTTCGATTCGCGCCAGCTCGCTCACGATGTATTCATAGGAGATCCCGTGGAAGCCGTAGCGAAGAATGCCTTCGTCGTGAAAACGCCGGGGAAGGGCGAAGCGCTGCGCCACCGCCGGCATGGTGCGATGAAAGGCGGTATCGAAGCAGACCGCCTGCGGCGCCCGAGGAAATCGGCGGCTGGCGGCCGAAATGCATTCAAGGGCCTGGGGCATGTGTCCGGGATCCACCGCCGTCAGCCGGCGCAACTCGGCCAGCACCTCTTCGTTCAGGAGCTGGGCGCTCCGGTAGCGCGGTCCGCCATGCACAATGCGGTGCCCGACGCTATCGATTCTCAGCGCGGGACTCTGCCTCTCCGGGCAGTCCTTTTCGAGCCAGTCCAGGAGCGCTTGGAAAATATCGCCGAATCCCGGCGCAGACCCGACGGAGGCGGGCCGAGGCAGCTCTTCGGCCTTTTCTCCCGCCTTTCCGGCGCGCAACCGCAGGTCCCGCTCTCCGATTCGCTCCGCCTCCATCGAAGCGACCGCCTCCACGCCCTTCCCGGCGGTGTAAAGGGCCAGTTTCAGGCTGGAGGAGCCGCTGTTGACAGTGAGGATCTGCAAGGGCCGCGGCTCAGTCATGGACTCCACTCGTGATTCGCCTTCGTCTCGCTCTATTCAAACGACCGGTTCCAGGTGGAGATCACGCGGCTCTCGTGCTCGAATCCCAGCGTGCTCACCGAACCGGTATGCAGGGCAAACAACGCGCCGGCCGAAGGAGACAGCCCCAGCCAGCAGGCGGTGAGGATCCTGAGAAAATGGGCGTGCGAAAAAAGCGCCACATCGCCTCCGGCGGTCTGAGCGCGGGCGATCGCCTGCCGCGCCCGCTCCGCCACCTGTTCCAGGGATTCCCCCTCGGGGATGGGGGAATCCCACACGGTCCAGCCGGGCCGCTCCCGACGGATTTCCTGCGTGGTGCGGCCTTCGAAGACGCCGTAGTCCCACTCCTTCAGGTTGGGGTCCACCTTTGCCTCATCGCCGTACCCGGCGATTCGGCAGGTCTCCCTCGCGCGCTGCATGGGACTGGTGAGCACCAGCGTGAACGGGCGGCGGTCCAGATACTCTCGGATCTTCTGGGCCCTCTCTTCGCCTCGGGGGGTCAGAGGAATATCCGTACGCCCGGTATGCGCCCCGGACAAACTCCATGCAGTCTCTCCATGGCGCATCAGCCAGAGCTGAAGCCCCCTCTTTGCTTCCTCGGACATCCCTCTGCATCCTCCGCGCGCGGTAAGTCTGGCCGGCGGCCACGCGGCAGGCGCGGCCGCTTCTGCCCGCCGGACCACCCTCCGCTCCATGCCAGGGTTCGCGCCCTGCCGCTTTTGCCATGGTACAAGCAGAGGGCAGACGTTTCCCCTTGCGATTTGGATGCCGGCCGCCCGTCTCCGCTCCGTCAGCCTTCGAGACTGGCGACCGCGCCCGGGAGTGGCGCGCCATGTTCCCTGCCGCGTTCGCGGGGCCGGTATCGGGGATAATGAAGGGGAGATTCCGCACTCGTCCCTACCATCCCCGATGACCGAAGCGACGAAAGAGGCAAAATTCAGTGGTTTTGAGCCGCTGGCGGCTCAGCCCTACCGCAATCTCTGGTTCGCCTCCACCGTCTCCAACCTGGGTAGCTGGATGCAGGACACGGCCGGCACCTGGCTGATGACCGTCCTCACCGGCTCTCCGCTGCTCATCGCCCTGATGCAGACGGCGGCCAGCCTGCCGGTGGTCGTGCTGGGAATGCTGGCGGGGGCCATGGCCGACATCGTCGAGCGGCGTCGGCTGCTGATCTTCTGGCAGGCCTGGATGCTGGGCGCGGTGGCCTTGCTGAGCGCGCTCACCTTCTTCAACATCATCTCGCCCTGGGTGCTGTTGATCCTCACCTTTCTGCTCAACATCGGCGCGGCCATGAATGCCCCGGCATGGCAGGCGATCATGCCGGAGATTGTGCCCCACAATCAGTTGCCGGACGCGGTCTCCCTGAACAGCGCGGGCTTCAATCTGGCTCGCGCCCTCGGCCCCGCTCTGGGAGGCCTGATGGTGGCGGCCTTCCTGCATGCGGATACCGGCGCGGCCAACGTCTTTCTGCTCAACTCCATCTCCTTCATCGGCGTCATTCTGGTTCTGTATCAGTGGCGGCGCACGCCGCTGTTCAAGAGCGCCCTGCCGACCGAGCGGCTCTTCGGCTCCGCCCGGGCCGGCCTGCGCTACCTGCGCTACGCGCCCCGGCTGCAGGCAGCCTTTGTCCGGACATTTATTTTTGCGCTCTTCGTCAGCGCGGTCTGGTCGCTGCTGGCCGTGGTGGCCAGCCGCGATCTGCATCAGGGCGCACTGGGTTATGGCATTCTGAACGGCAGCATGGGATTCGGGGCGGTCATCGGGGCCACCAGCCTGCCCCGCACGCGCCGGATCCTCTCCGCGGATAAGATCATCCACAGCGCCAGCCTGGTCTTCGTCGCCACTCTCGCCGTGCTGGCCATGGTCCGTCAGCCGCTGGTCATCATTCCCATGCTGATTGCGGGTGGCTTCGCCTGGACCAGCGCCATGTCCACCCTGAACCTCGCCGTGCAAATCTCCGCCCCCGCATGGGTGCAGGCCCGCGCTCTGGGCGCCTATCAGACCGTCTTCGCCGGAGGCATGTCCCTGGGCAGCGTCATCTGGGGCGCCGTGGCCGAGCACGTCTCCACGCCGAAGGCCCTGCTCTCCGCCGGGGTCGGGCTGCTGGCCACCCTCCCTCTGGCCTCTCGTTTCCATGTGATGCGCGGCCTGCAGCCGGATCTGAGCCCCCACCAGCTTTCTCTGCCCATTCTTCCGGAGAGCTCGGGATACCGCCAGGAAGACGGACCCGTCCGGGTCTGCCTCGATTACTCGATTGCGGTCGAGGATATGGCCGCCTTCAACCACGCCATCCACCAGCTAAAGGCGGTGCGTTTGCGCGACGGGGCCATCCGCTGGGGCATCTACCAGGACGTCCTCGATCCCACCTGGGTGCAGGAGTCCTTCGTCACGGAATCCTGGATGGAGTTCCTGCGCCAGCGAGAGCGATTTACCGCCTCGGACCGCAAGATCCGGGATCGCGCCTGGAGCTTCCACCGCGGATCGGAGCCGCCCAAGACCTCCTATATGTTCTATCTGAAGGAAAGCACGCGATCCTGAACTCCGGAAGTGGAAGAACCGGACGCGAAACAGCCGGGCGCGAAGCTCCTGCCGGGCCGATGATCCGGCGGCGGGGAGGTTGCGCGCTACACTGGAAACAAATGAATCTGGCGCACCGCGACGCCCTTTTGCAACGGCTGGCCCGCGATTCCTTTCGCCTGGGACGCTTCCGGCTCTCCTCCGGCGGGGAGAGCGATTATTACATCGACTGCCGCACCACCACGTTAAATGGCGAAGGCGGCCGCCTCACCGGCCTGGCCTTCTACAACCTGCTCCGCGAGCGCGGTCTACATCCGCGCGCCGTCGGAGGATTGACCATGGGCGCGGACCCGGTCGTCTGCAACATCGCGGCGGCCAGCGCATGGCATGCTCTGGAGGCTCCGGGCTCCCAGGTTCTGGACGGCTTTCTGGTGCGGAAGACGGACAAGGCCCACGGAACCGGACGCCGGATCGAGGGCTTCTGCCAGGAGGGCGCGGACGTGGTGATCGTGGACGACGTGTGCACCACCGGGACCTCGACCGTTCAGGCCATCGAGGCCGCACAGGCCGCGAATATGCGCGTGATCGGCGTGGTCTGCCTGGTGGAGCGGGAGGAGGCGCAGGGCCGGCCGGCGGTGGAGGCCGCAGCCGGGGCCGCGCCCTTTCTGCGTCTCTTCACCGCCGAGGACATCCGCGCCGAGCATGTGCGGCATCTCGCGCTGTAGATCCTGCTCGGCGCCCGGAATCCATCTCAGTTTCCCGGCGACTGGCCAGGAGTGGCGGGAGGCTGGGCCATATTGGAGAGAACCTGAATCTCCACACGACGGTTCTTGGCCCGTCCCGCGGCGGTCCGGTTGCTGGCCACCTCCACATCCTTCCCGATGCCGATCAAATAGAATTTGTGCGGCGGAATGTTGAACTTCGAGGCCAGGTACTGCACCACCGCCGCGGCCCGCCGCTGACTGAGCGCGTAGTTGTACTGCGCGTCGCCTGTGGAATCGGTTCCGCCGGTCACCTCCAGGATGTAGCCCTTCGTCGTATTCAACTGACTGCCGAGCTGATCGAGCTGCGACTGATCCGCCTTGGTCAGCACCGACTTGTCGAAGCCGAAGGTCACGGAAACATCGGAGAGCTGCTTGTAGGTGTCCAGATTGGCCACCACGCTGGCCAGGCTGTCGGCGCTGTTCACGGCCTCCTGCGCGGAGGACTGCGCCTGGGTCGCCGCCTGGGTCGCCGCTGCGGCATTCTGGGTTGCCGTGGCCGCGGATTGCTGCGCCTGCTGGATGCCCTGCTGCGCCCTGTCATTCACGCTCTGGATTTCGCGATTGTTGGCCGCCGTCTGGTCATCCAGCTCGTTGGTCTTCTGCACCAGAGGCGCGGTCTGCGAGCGAACATAGTTCTTCGTGCTGCAGCCTGCGGCCAATAGCAGAAACGCCGCCGCGGCTGTCAGCGCCGCGGCTCGAAACGTCCCGTTTTCTTCGGTCACCATCATGTGAGTCGGTCTCTCTCTCTCAGGTCTTCAGCACCGCGGCCGGGCCGCGATGGCATGCCAAACAGCACACGTCGCAAACTTGCCACAATTTCTAAGACGCTTCCTGCGACACTTCCATCCTTCTGTGGATGCAAGGCAAACGCCAAACGGAGATCTCTCGTCTTTGATGCGCTAACTGCAACAACAGGCGGAGGATGAACAGCCGTCGCCCTGGGCGCCGCCGGCCCTCGCCGCGTAGGTTTTACTCGCAGATATGCAAACTCGCCATAGCGGGCGGCCACCGCGGAGAGGGATTTTTTCCACCCGAGGCGGCGCGGTTTTCCGGCGCAAGCAAGGGCCGCCTTCCGCGTCTACACTGAAAGAGGCGGCTTTGCTCCGCCACCCTTCGCCGTCAGCGCCCGTCTGCCTGGATCTGCATGGATCTGCACGAAAAGATTCGCGCCCTGCCCGCCCAGCCCGGCGTCTACCTCTACCGCAACGCCGCAGGCGAAGTGATCTACGTCGGAAAGGCCAACAACCTGCGCTCCCGCGTGCGCTCCTACCTGCTGGAGACCTCGCAGGCCAACGCCAAGACGGGGTCGCTGATGCGCGAGGCCGTGGATGTGGATTACATCCTGGTCGAGAACGAGCACGAGGCGCTGGCCCTCGAAAACAACCTGATCAAACAGCGCAAACCGCGCTTCAACGTTTTGCTGCGGGACGACAAGACCTACCCTTACGTGAAGCTGACGATGGGCGACCGGTATCCCAAGGTTTTCGTCACCCGCAGGCTGCGCAAGGATGGCGGCGCCTATTATGGACCCTTCTTTCCCGGAAATCTGGCGCACCGCATTGCGGAGCTGATCCATCGCGCCTTTCTTTTGCCGAGCTGCAAGGTGGATCTGGCCCGCTACCACCCCCGCCCCTGCCTTCAGTACTACATCAAGCGCTGCCTCGGGCCGTGCGTGGAGAACCTGACCACGCCGGAGATCTACCGCGAGGCGGTGCGCGATGCCCAGATGTTTCTCGAGGGCCGGCAATCCGAGCTGAGCCGTTCCCTGCGCCTGCGGATGGACGATGCCGCGGGCGCTCAGCAATTCGAGCTGGCCGCCCGCTACCGCGATCTGCTGGTGACTCTGAACCAGATGCAGGAGCGGCAGCGCATGGCCACCGCCGGAGGCGACGACGCCGACGTCTTCGGCTTCCACTACGAAAACTTTCTGCTGGCGGTCAACCTCTTCCACATGCGCGGGGGCAAAGTGGTGGACCGCCGGGAGTTCTTCTGGGAGGATTTGCCGGAACTGCCGGCCGAGGACGCCGCCGCTCTCCCGGGGACCGAGGCGCAGGAACCCCAGGAGTTCCATGCCGGAGCCTTCTTCTCCGCCCTGCTCAAGCAGCTCTATATCGATCAGCGATATGTGCCCGCAACCGTCTACCTGCCAGTGGATTTTCCCGACCGCGCCGCGCTGGCCGCCCTGCTGAGCGAGCGGGTCGGCCACAAAGTGGAGCTGCTGGTCCCCCAGCGCGGGGAGAAGCGCTCCCTCGTCGATCTGGCCGGGCAGAACGCCCGCCAGTGCTACGACCAGCGCTTCCGGGTGATGAAGCCCGCGGCGCGCTCCATTCAGGAGGCGCTGCAGGACATCCTCACCCTCCCCGCGTTGCCGCGCCGCATCGAGTGCTTCGACATCTCCCATATTCAGGGCGCGGAGACGACGGCCTCCATGGTGGTGTGGGAGGACGGACAGATGCGCAAGTCCGCCTACCGTAAATTTCGCATCCGGACGGTGGAGGGCGTGGACGATTTCCGTTCCATCGCCGAGGCCGTCGGCCGGCGGTGCCGGCGCCTGCAGGAGGAAAAGCAGGCCCTCCCCGACCTGATCCTGGTCGATGGCGGCCTAGGCCAGCTCCATGCCGCGGCCGAGGCGCTGGAGGCCCTGGGATTGACCACCCAGCCGCTGGCCTCCATCGCCAAACGGGAGGAGATTATTTATCTGTACGGGCAGGAGGACGAACCGATCGTTCTCGACCGGCGCTCCCCGGTATTGCATCTTGTGCAGCAGATCCGCGACGAGTCCCACCGCTTCGCCGTCGCCTACCACCGCAAGCGCCGGGAGATGCGCGACCGCAGATCGGAGCTGCTTGAGATTCCCGGCGTCGGAGAGCTGACCCGCAACCGTCTCCTCGCGCATTTCGGCAGCTTGCGCGGGGTAGAAAAGGCCAGCCTGCAGGCCCTGCTGGCGGTGGCCCCGTCCCACGTCGCCGCCGCCGTGCACAGCCACTTCCATCCCGCCGGCGAGGAAGAGGCGCCGCCCGGCCGCTAAGGCCGGAA
>JAJYZK010000095.1 GCA_021799945.1 Acidobacteriota bacterium | reverse complement strand
ATCGTGCGGCCCGGTCGATTGAAAGACCCCGGCATAGGCGAACTGAGTGTTCACCCAGGCGAATTTCCGGTAGTTCAATTTGGCCTGCAGGTGAATCCTGCCGTGCGCGCCGGCGGGAATGTGCAGACGAAAGTGCGCCGTGTCCGCCGCGCCCGGAGGAATCAAATGGGCGTAGATGGTGGCCCGCGTCGCCCAGGAGTTGCGCTTGTCGATCGGGTTTCCGTGCGCGTCGATGGAAAGGGAGCGATAGAAGTGGGCGCCCGGATCGACCGGACCATGGCCGTGGTCCTCAACCATGCCACTCCAGAAGAGCACCCGGCCGCTGTCATCGGTTGCCTTCAATTCCAGCCAGCAATCGAAGGCGTCGACGGTGCCGCCGGGGAAAAAGTGGCCGACGCCCAGGGTGCGCACCACCACATCCACGCGAACGGTCTCGCCGGGCCGCACGGCGGCCGCCTGCCGGTTAAGCGGAGCGGTCACCGGCGGAGGCGGAGGCGCGCCCTCGCCGGATCCGACAGGCGCTTGCGCGGACGACTCCTCGCCCACGGCAAAACTGGTCTCCAGTTGCGGTCCGGCCGCCGGCGCCGGCTCGCCGGTTTTTACCGGCCCATTTTCTTCGGCGATGGCGAAGATGTCCACGCGCAGCTTGTTGTCCGTAAGGAAGCGCTCGGTGCGGGCCAACTGCGCCTGGTCCCCGTTCGCAAACGGTAGCGCAGTGTTGGCCCCCAGGAAGCGGTGCGAATGCACTTTCCCGTTCACCGCGCCCGCGTCGTGCGAGGGAGTCGGGGCCATGTGGCAATCGACGCAGTTCATCGGCTTGGCGGGGTAGTAGAAGGAGCGCGACCCCATGCCCGAGACCCCGCTGGCCTGCCAGTTGTCGTAATCGTTGAAGCCGCGGATCCAGCGGTAGTTATTCACCGGAGAATCGAGGTGCACCTTGTGGCAGGCCGCGCAATACTCCGCCGGGGTCTCGCGCATGAACGGCTTCATGAAGGTTCGCCGGTGGGGCTCGGGATTCTCCTCGATCAGGAAATCGATCGTGCGGCGCAATACGGGATTCCTGCTGGCCACCAGCTTCTGCAGCGCGGGATATTCAAGCACGAAGTCGCCGTTGCCCATGGTGCTCCCCACCTTGCGGATGGAATGGCAGACGACGCAGCCGATTCCGGCCTGAGCCTCGGGGGTAAACAGCCGGTGTTCGATGGGCGTATTGAAGTTGCCGGGGAAAAAGAGGGCGGCGTCGTGACAGCCCGCGCAGAGCCGCGAGGAGCGCACTCCATCCACCTGCTGCATGTAGACGATCGCCTGGCGGTACCACTGGTTGTTGAAGGACGAGAAATGGTGGGCCGAGCTTTCCCACTGGCGGTAGATGTCCGCATGGCAGCCGCGGCAGGAGGCGGAGTCGAGAAAGTAGTCCCCATCCACCGTTTTCCCGGTGCTGGTTTCCGCGGAACTCGGAAAAAACGGGCTGGATGGCCCCCCGCCCTCCTGGTCGGCATTGGCCGGCGCAATCGAAGGGTTGCGGATGACGTTGTCCCGCTGCCAGGGCGCGGTGCGGAGCCACCAGCCGCCGGCCCCCAGCGCGGCTACCGCCGTCAGGCACAGAGCCAGGCGCAATGCGCTCCGAGCCGCGCTTCCGCTCAGCCAGCCCCGCTTCCCGGCGCCGGCCCACAGCAGCGCCGCGCAGGCCGCCGCGGAGACGATCTCATGGGAATAGAGCCATGGCCACTCGTTGCGCCGGGCGCCGAGAAAGAGGATGACTCCGCCTGGAATGCCCCCGGCAACCGCCAGCAGCCAGCCGGCTCTCTGCGCCGGCGTGGAGCCTTTCCACAGTCTCCCGACCCAGGGCGCCGCCGTCACCAGGAACACTGTCCCCAGAACGATGTGGGCCAGCACCAGGCACTCGTAGAACAGCGTCGCCGCCGGAAACGCGAGGAGATAGAGCGCACTGAGGGCCAGTCCGGAAAGGATGGATAGGAGGAATCTTTTCACAAAGGGTTCCGGCTCTCGACCGCCAACGGGCGCCGTCCCCATGGCCGGCGCAAGACTGGCCTGCCGCCGCGCCGGCGCAGTGGAGGGATCGCGCCGGTCGCGTCCGACGGCTCTTGCAGTTTAGAGTCTTTCCGCGCGGGCCGCATCCATCTTTTGATGGAGGTAATGGAGGCCGCGGCGGGGCGATGGAGGCGCCGGTTCAAGCCGGCGGAGGCGGCCGATCGCTATGAGCCAGCTTTCCTCTCGTCCTGTCGCTTTTGGCGAAGAAGGCCGCCGACGCGAAAACGGAGGCAAAGACGAGGACCAGTGGAAGGCCCTCCAGCGTATAGCGCGGCTCGGGCGCCTCCAGGGTGAGCAGCAGCGCGCTGCGGATCGCCAGATACCCCACCATGGCCCCGGCGAAGCGGGGCCGGAAAAAGGCGCCCGCGGTCGCCGCAATCAGGTACAGCAGATTGAGCGCGCCATAGGCCAGGGCAATACAGGTTTCGGAGGGATGCAGGGAATACTGCCACCAGCGCAGCTCGATGTTCAGCATCTCCACCCGCGGGCGGAGCCACATGTCCGAAAGCCGGACCACCGGCAGCTCCGCATAGTAGCGGAGCGGATGCGCCCGGATGCGGGCCGAGGCCAGTACGTCGAAGCCGTCGTCGATGGTCCGATTCAATCTCTGCCGCAGGTTGTAGGCCGAGAACAGTTGTTTCGTCTGAACGTATTGCGAGGAATTGTCAAAGGCGCGCGGCGGCAGCGCATCGATATTCAACGGCCCGCCGGGCACGTTCCAGTAGATCTCATAGGTCGAAGCGAAGTCGGCCATCCAGGTTTTGGTCCAGCGTTCGAAGCCGGGCGTGCTCAGCTCGTTGGGATCGGTGGCGTAGCGCGGAGCGAGCGGCTGAAAAACATGGAAGTCGCGCCAGTTGCGGTAGGCCCAGGGGACGAAGGGGAGCAGCGAAATCAGCCCCGCCACGGCGGCCATGCGCAAAGCCCGGGAGAGGCCCAGGGACCGGCGTCCGTAAACAGCCAGCGCCGCGAAGAGCGTCACGCCGAGCAGCGCTCCGTCCGGCCGCAGCAGGGCGGCATAGCTGCAAGCAAGGGCCAGCAGCAGGAGGGCCGGCCAGCGGGGCCGCTCCAGAACCAGCGCGAAGGCGTAAAAACCCAGCGCGACGCAGAACACGGAGAGCGTCTCGGTGAGCGGCATGGCCACATAGTTGGCGGTGAAAGGACAGAGGGTCGCCAACAGCAGTGCAGCCGCCGCGGCGCGCCTGGAATGAATTCGCCGGACAAAGCCGGCAAGGAAAAGGCACCCGGCCAAGTCCACCAATGCCTGGACGTAGAAAACCGCCCGGTAATTCCGCAGTCCGAAAATACGGAAGCAAACAGCCAGAAACAGCGGATATCCCGGCAAGCGAATCAAAGTGGGGGCAATCACGCGCCCGCCCACGACGGCCGGTTCGTACCCATAAACTCCCCGGGTGAGCCAGTTGGCGGCGATGGCGCCGTACACCAGCCCATCGCCGTTGACCTGCGCCAAAGCATGGATGAACCAGATGCGCATGGCCGCGCCGGCGCCCAGCGCGAGCAGGACCAGGGTCAGCGTGCGCCGAGTGGGAAGGGACATTTGCGAAGATCATACCGAATTGGCGCGGCCCCGGATGGCGAGGCTTGCCCGAAGACGGGATCGCCGCCCCTTCACCGCCTGGGGCGCGATTTCCTGGGCTTCGAGCGGGCTCCGAGCGCGTGTAGAATTAGGTGGGGCCGAGAGGTGAGTCACCATCGGCGCGGGCGGGAGTAGCTCAATGGTAGAGTAGCGGCTTCCCAAGCCGTTGGTTGCGGGTTCGATCCCCGTCTCCCGCTCCAGAGCCCCGTCACTGGAGCCCGTCCGCAAGCCGCGCCGCCCCGGTTTGCGCCTGGCGTCAAACCACGCGCAACATGCGAAGAATCACCACGACGAAAAGAATGATGGCGATGCCGGCGCTGGGCAGATAGCCCCAGGCGCGGGCGTGCCGCCAAGCGGGAAAGGCGGCGATCAGCAGCAGGCCCAGCAGCGCGATCAATATATCGATGAACATGAAGTTCGCCCTCTGCCTGCGCCGGGCTAAGCCGTCACCGCGCGGCGCTCGCCCTCGCTCCCGGCCTCCGGCGCCCAGCGCGGAACAATCGCCCGCGCCCGCTCAAAAATCTCCAGCAGCATGGCCTGGGAGAGCTTGCGGGTGCTCGTGTTTTGCAGGGAAGGATGAAAGCTGGCGAGCAGATGGCGGCCGCCGGCAAGTTCGTACTCGGCCCCATGCGCAAAACGGTAGCGCCGCTTCTCCAACTGCCCTACTCGTTTGAGATGCCGGAGGAAGGCGTCGAAGGCGACGCGTCCCAGGCAGACGATCACTCGCAGGTTGGGGAGCAAAGCGATTTCACGATCCAGATGCGGCGCGCAGTTGGTCAGCTCCTCGGGCCGGGGCTTGTTATCCGGCGGAGCGCATCGGACCACCGCGCTGATCCAGCAGCCGCGCAACTGCATGCCATCGCTGCGGGAGACAGACCTGGCCTGCGAAGCGAAGCCGGTCGCATGCAGGACGGGATAGAGAAAATCTCCAGAGCCGTCGCCGGTAAACGGCCGCCCGGTGCGGTTGGAGCCATGCGCCCCAGGGGCCAGTCCGAGAATCAGCACACTCGCCCGCTCGTCGCCAAAAGAAGGAACCGGCTTGGCCCAATAGATCCAGTCGCTGTACGCGCGCCTTTTACTGTAGGCAATGCTCTCGCAATAGACGCGAAGACGCGCGCATTTCTGGCACCGTACGACGTCGTCGTTGAAGACGGCAAGCGGACTCTTTTGGGGCTCGGCGCACACATCCCTATTGTAGATTGGCGAGTCGTCCTGGCAACCGCCCGAATGGGAGGCGCGAGCCGGAGTGGGCCGATTTTTGGCGTACACTGGGTAGGTTTTTCCGGCCTGAACCCAGCGCGCGGGAATTTTGTACACAGCCAGGGCCTTTGAACCCGGGGGCGGTCTCGAAGCCGGGGGGAGGCGCGCCGTGCGGGAGGAGGAGGGTTCTCGCCCGGCGCGGGTGAGTTGGGGAAAGGCGAGAGGCGAATGCCAATGGACGAGGCAGTGAACGAGCCAATGAACGAGCTGAAGAACGCAACGCAGAATTCCGCGGCCGTGCGCGGATTCACTCCCGCGAGCATTCCTTGCACGGGCGCAGGCGGCGTCGAAAACGCAATCGGGGCCGTGCAACGCTTCCTCCGGAGAACACGCGCAGGCGCGTTGCCGGCCGCAGCCATTTCCGGGCTGCTGGCGCTGGGATGTCAGTCCCGGCCCGCGCAACCGGCGGAGCAGGCGAAGCCGGCCGCGGCGCCGGCCGCGCCCGAGGTGGGCGGCGAGAAAGTGGTGACTCTGCGAAGAAAGGCGACCCGAGAAGGAGCGAATCCCGAGTTCCTCTCCCTCACCTTATTTCCCGGCCGCGGCATGAACGTGTTTCAGATCACAGCCGACATCCCGGGCAAGGGAGAAATTCCATTGCTCCACTCGGTCTCGGTGGAGGAGGCGGCCAGTCGCCTGACTGGAGCCGGCAACGACGCCATGGGCGCCGCCAGCTACTCCTTCGGCGGAGCCTTTCTGATTCCCTATCCGAATCGCATCGTCGGCGCGCTGACGCCCGACGGCGATTCGGTGGTGACCTCCTGGCGCGGCCACCGTCTTACCCTGCCGGCAAACACGCAGGGCAAGGCGCCCGGAGCGCGCAAGGTCGCAATGCACGGGCTGATTCTCAGGGACCAAGCCGTGGACCTGCAGACCCTGACTACCTCCGACGGACAGACGGAGACCGGGGTGATTCACGCCGGGAATTTCGGCGGCCACTGGCTCTCGAATACCGATATCGCGTTCACGATCGCGTTGACCGGCGATGCGGTCGACGCATCCATTACGGCGAAGAATGTTGGCGGGGAGCCGGAGCCGATCTCCATCGGCTGGCATCCTTATTTCTCCATCCCCAGCGGGGACCGAACGCAGGCTCGGCTGTCCATTCCGGCTGCAAGCATGGCTGCGGTGAACAACTACGATGATGTCTTCCCCACAGGAAAGTTGAAGCCGATAAAAGGTACGGTGTACGACTACAACCGTCCGGACGGCGTCCCCCTCGACGATCGTTTTCTCGACGATAATTTCTCCCACCTGACCTGGAGCGGCGGCGTGATGCCGGTGAGGCTGTCGGATCCGAAATCGAACTATGGAATTGAGATTGACGGGATCTCCCCCGAAATCAAGACCGTGCAGGTCTATTCGCCGCACGGCGCAGACTTCGCCGCGATCGAGGAACAATTCAATTTCGCCGACCCCTTTGGCCGGGAGTGGAAAGGGATGGACACCGGAATGGTGACCTTGCAACCCGGGCATTCGGTAACCTGGCGAGTTCGGCTGAAGCTCTTCACCCCCGAAGCTGCTGGGAAGTAGCGAGGCAGGCTCCTCCTGGCGGATTCCGAAGGTCGCATTACGACCGTAACTACAACCGTAACCAGGAGCTTGCCGCGACCTGCGCCGGCCGCAGGCCGCGGCTCAAGGAACTATCCCGAGGAATCACCTTGGGAACCCCTGGGGAGCATGGGGATTGGCCGGTTTGACCCCCTCTACAAAGCCTCTTACCATGAAGAGAGACGAGTCCCGACCCATTGGCAGTCAGGCCCCGATCTACCCCGATAGGGGGGGATCGAGTCGGGATCGCTTCCCTGACGGCGAAAGCTGAAGGCATCGCTATGATTCCGGAAGGCCAATTTGAGTTTGACTGAGACAATCGAAAGTACTGCCCAGAGCGAGCAGGCCAAGCCCATAGACGCGGGTTCGGCGGAAAACCACGCGCAAGGACCCGTGCTCAACCCGGAATGCACCCGGCAGGTTGAGATCGAGGCCCCGGCGGAGGAGGTCGGCCGCAGTTTCCGGCAGGTAATCCGACGCTACCAGCGGACGGCGCGGCTTCCCGGTTTCCGCGCGGGCAAGGTTCCCGAATCCTACATCCGCGCCCGCTTTGCTTCGCAGATCCGTCAGGATGTCATTGAGGCGCTGCTGCCGGACCACTTCCGCGCGGCGATGGAGCGGAGCGGACTGGAGCCGGTCTCTCAGCCGCGGATTACCGATCTGAGCCTGGAGGAGGACAAGCCCTTACACCTTCGGGCCGCCTTTGAGGTATTGCCAGAGTTCTCATTGGCGGGGTATGAACAGGTCACAGTGGAGAAACCGGAGACATCCCTGAGCGAGGCGGAGGTGGAAGCGGAGCTCGAGCGGATTCGCGAATCGCGCGCGGCGATGGAGATGGTGGAAGAGGATAGGCCGCTGGCCGATCGCGACTTTGCCCAGGTGAGCTTCACCGGCAGCGTGCAGCCGAGCCCGGAGGCGCCGGATCAGGCAGAGCGGCCCATTTCCGGCCAGGATGTCGCCATCGAAGTGGGCGGCGCATCCACGTTCGAGAGCTTTAACACCGCGCTCCGCGGCGCGCGGCGCGGACAGGAGATCAAGTTTGAAACTTCGTACCCCGCGGATTTCGGCGAACGCAGCTTGGCCGGCAGGACGGTGACGTACGAAATGACCGTCACGGGAATCAAGCGGAAGATTCTGCCGGAGATGGACGACAGCCTGGCGAAGGAATTGGGGGACTTCACGGACCTCGCGGATTTCAAGGAGAAGCTCCGCCAGCACATGGCCGGCGAAAAGCGCAGACGGCTGGAAGCGGCGGCGAAAGACCGGCTGGTGGAGTTGCTGATCGCGCAGTTTCGGTTTCCCGTTCCCGAGTCCCTGGTGCAGCGGCAGATCGATCTTCGCCTGGATCGCGGCCTGCGGGCGCTCGCGGCGCAGGGAATGCGGACGGAGGATATGCGGAAGCTGGATTTCGAACGGCTTCGAGCGGCGCAGAGGGAGCCGGCGCTCGCCGAGGTAAAGGGATCGATCCTGCTGGACCGCATCGCCGCCGCGGAAGGAATCGAGGCATCGGAGGAGGAGACGCAGCGGGAGCTGGAGATTCTGAGCGCCCAGACTGGAGAGCCGCTCGAGAATCTCCGCAAACGTTTGACTGCGGATGGCGGCGTGGCTAGAATCCGGGAACGATTGCGCCGCGAAAAGACCGGGGCCCGGCTGTACGAGCGCCAAGCCTCCTGACCGTGGCTCCGGCCGCGGCGGAATTATTTCGGGCTGCCCGAAAGGGCGGCGTCAAACTGGGACCGACAAACCCGGAGAGTGAGAGCAAGAGCGAGCATGGCATTAGTACCCATGGTGATCGAGCAGACGAGCCGAGGCGAGCGCGCCTACGACATCTATTCCCGTCTGCTTCGCGACAACATTATCTTTCTGGGCACGCCTATCGACGACCAGATCGCCAATCTGATCATCGCGCAGATGTTGTTCCTCTCGGGCGAAGACCCGGAGAAGGATTTGCAGCTCTACATCAATTCTCCCGGCGGCTCCATCACCGCGGGGCTGGCGATTTACGACACCATGCAGTTCATCCGCAACGATGTGGTGACCTATTGCATCGGACAGGCCGCGAGCATGGCGGCGTTTCTGCTGATGAGCGGCAACCCGGGCAAGCGCTTCGCCCTGCCCAATTCCCGCATTCTCATTCATCAGCCGTCGATGGGCGGTCTTTCCGGCCAGGCGACGGATATCGATATTCACGCGCGGGAGATTCTGCGCATCCGCGAAATCACCAACACCCTCATGTCCAAACACACCGGGCAGTCTCTCGAGAGGATTGAACGGGATGTCGAGCGGGACTTTATCATGAACGCGCATCAGGCCAAAGAGTACGGAATCATCGACGAAATCATAGATCGACCGCGAACTTAGTGGATTTTTGGAGAGGCCGCCAGGGCAAAGGAGTCCGGGTATGAAAACGCCAAGGGGAACCGACGATACGCTGAGGTGCTCGTTCTGCCACAAGTCCCAGGATGCGGTAGCCAAACTCATCTCTTCTCCCAGCGACTACCCGCGGGCCTACATCTGCGACGAATGCGTCGCGGTCTGCAACTCGATTCTGGAGGACGATCGCGGAGAAACCCAGCCCGGCGCTGCGCCCTCCCACCTGCCCAAACCGCAGGAGGTGAAGGCCTTTCTCGACGAGTACGTGATCGGGCAGGATCAGACGAAGAAGAAGTTGGCGGTGGCCGTCTATAACCATTACAAACGCATCCAGATGAACCGGACGCGGGGCAACGACGTCGAGCTCTCCAAGTCCAACATCCTGCTGGTGGGGCCCACCGGAAGCGGCAAAACGCTCCTGGCCCACACCCTGGCCAAGATGCTGGACGTGCCCTTCGCGATCGTCGACGCCACCACGCTCACCGAGGCCGGTTATGTCGGCGAGGACGTGGAGAACATCATTCTC
>JAJYZK010000094.1 GCA_021799945.1 Acidobacteriota bacterium | reverse complement strand
GGCTCACCACGCTTACGGTCATCGACGACGCGCTGCGGCTGATTGAGCGCAACCCGCGCGGCGCGCTCGATCTGGCCACCATTCCGCTGGACGACGCCGAGACCTATGAAAAGGTCTTCCATCGGGCGCTCACCTCCGGCGTTTTTCAGTTTGAATCGGCGGGGATGCGCGATGTTCTGCGCCGGTATAAACCGGTCTCGGTCGAGGACCTGACCGCTTTGAACGCCTTGTATCGCCCGGGACCGATTCAGGGAGGGATGATCGACGACTTCATCGAGCGCAAGTGGGGGCGCAGGGAGGTCAGTTATGAGCTGCCTGAACTGGAGCCGATTCTCAAGGAGACCATGGGCGTCATTGTGTACCAGGAACAGGTGATGCAGATCGCCAATGTGCTGGCCGGGTATTCGCTGGGAGAGGCGGATCTGCTGCGCCGCGCCATGGGCAAGAAAAACGAGAAGGAAATGGCGCAGCAGCGTAGCCGTTTTGTCGACGGAGCGGTCGAGCGCGGGCATCCGAAGGAAAAGGCCGTCCGGCTCTTCGATCTGATGGAGCAATTCGCCGGTTACGGCTTCAACAAGTCCCACTCGGCCGCCTACGCGCTGCTCGCCTACCGCACCGCGTATCTCAAAACGCACTTTCCCGTGGAGTTCATGTCGGCGCTGCTCAGCTCGGAGATTTCCAAGCCGGAAAACGTCGTGAAATACATCAAGGAATGCCGGGAGATGGAGATCGCGGTCGAGCCTCCCGACGTGCAAATCTCCGACGCGGGCTTTACTCCGCACGGCTCGGCGATCCGCTTCGGTCTGACGGCGATCAAAAATGTGGGTTGCAACGCGATCGACTCGATTCTCGCGGCCCGCGGCGAGCTGGCCGCCCAGGGCCGCGGCTTCGAGTCCTTCTGGGAGTTCTGCCGGATGGTCGATTCGCGGCTGATGAACAAACGGGTTTTGGAATCCTTGATCAAGAGTGGCGCTCTGGACTCCCTTGGACGGCGGGCGCAGCTTATGGGCGCCGCGGACAAGGCCATGGAGCGGGCGCAGAAGGATCGTCAGGATCGGGCGGCGGGCCAGCAGGGCCTTTTTGTGCAGTTGTCCGGGGTCTTCGACGACGGACCGGCAAATGTTCGCGAACCTCTGCCCGATGCGCCGGACTGGGATGAAAACCAGAGGCTGCAGTTCGAAAAGGAGGTGCTGGGCTTTTTCGTATCCGGCCATCCCTTGGACAGATACGCGGACAAGTTGCGCAATCTGAATGTGGTGGACACGGCGACGATTCTGGAAATGAGGGCCCAGCCGTCGGCGGGGCGCCGTCGCGGCGGCGAGCCGGAGAACATGACCTCGATTGCCGGCGTGATGGCCGGATTGAAGGTGGGCAAATCCAAGCGCTCGGGTGAGATGTATGCCCAGGCGATGCTGGAAGACACCGTCGGGAAGATCGACCTGATCTGTTTTCCGAAGGACTACGCCAGGCTGGCGGAAAGCCTGAAGATCGATGTTCCGGTTCTCGTGCGGGGAGTGCTGCGCTGGGAAGACGACGAATCGGCGCCCAAGCTCAGCGTCTCCGGCATTCAGCCCCTGGAAGACGTGAAGGTGAAACTGCCGCAGAATGTGCGGATCAAAGTTCCTCTGGAGAGCGCCAACTCGGCGACCCTGGACTCGCTGCGGGCGATCATCGCCGCCGCTCCGGGTCCGGGGCGGATCATGATCCACCTGGAGCGCTGCGGGGAGTATTGCGTGCTGCTGGAGCCGGAGGGATTCTCGGTGACGGCCGACCGCGGCTTCATCGAGCGGACCGAGGAACTGCTCGGGCGTGGAGCGGTTCAGGCCTTCGAATAGCACAGGCGATTTGTCTGGGGCGCGGCCAATCCTTACAATCAGGGAGATACGCGGCGTCGGGGATCTGTGGCCTGGACGCTCGAGCGCGTTCTCATGACCGATTCAGGAGCATCAGGAGCAGCGGAGGAGTTGGACCAGGGGCCGGGGCAAGCGGAGCCCGTGCATCTGGCTTGGATCAAGACGGAGCTTGCCCGTCACCCCCAGCGCCCATACCCGATGGATTTCGTTCAGCGAATTTTCACAGACTTTGCGGAGATTCATGGGGACCGCGCCTTCGGAGACGACCTTGCCATGGCCTGCGGCATGGCTCGATTCCATGGCGAGGAAGTGATGGTGATAGCCAACTTAAAAGGCCGCGGAACCCGGGAGAAGGTTCGCCGCAACTTCGGGATGCCGAATCCGGAGGGCTATCGCAAGGCTTTGCGGGCGATGAAGCTGGCGGAGAAATTCCATCGTCCGGTCTTCACCTTCATCGACTTGACGGGCGCCAATCCTGGAATGGCCGCCGAGGAGCGGGGGCAGGCCGAGGCGATTGCCCGCAATCTGCGGGAGATGTCGCGGCTGCGCGTCCCGACCATCGCCACCATCACCGGGGAGGGCGGTTCCGGCGGGGCTCTGGCGCTGGCCGTCGCCGATCGTGTGCTCATGCTGGAAAATGCGATTTACTCCGTGATCGCCCCGGAGTCCTGCGGCTCCATTATGTGGCGCGATGCCGGCAAGCGGGCGCAGGCCGCCGCCGCCCTGAAGCTTACCTCTCAGGATGTTCTGGCGATGGGGTGCGTAGACGATGTGGCTGCCGAGCCGGAGGGTGGAGCTCAGCTTGACGCTGCCGCCGCCGCCGCGTCCCTGGATGCGAAGCTGCAGGCGCATTTTGCGCAGTTGCGCGCCCAGCCCATTGAAGTTCTGCTGGCGGCGCGCCGCGCAAAGTTCAGAACGATTGCCCAGTTTTTCAGCAGCTAGCCGGCCCCGCCGCCACCCATTCAGGACCCACTCGCCGAGAAAAATGACCGACGCACGCGGAACTCGCAGCCTGGACTGGCGCTTATGAAACGATCCACCGCTCCGCACCGCGTGCGCGCCTTCGGATACGTCTTTCTCGCCGGAGTCTACTTTTATTACGCCCGAATTCTGGCGGAAATGGCGGCGCGTGGGCTCTCCTCCGGAGTCTGGACCGAATTGGTAAGCCGCACGCTTCTTCTGTTCCTGCTTCTGTTTGGGTACGGCTCCATGTCCTTGGCGTTCGACCGCCGATCGGAGCCCATTCGTGCGATGGGTCTGGGCCGGCGACCGGGCTGGGCGAGGGAGTTCGCGCTGGGTGCGGCGCTGGGCTGGGGCATGCTGACGGCCAGCATCCTCCCCATGGTCTTGAACGGCGGCATGGTAGTGACGATCTGGGCGGCGCCGCACCAGTTTCTTCTTCTGGTTTCGGATGTTCTGCTGCTGGCGGTCGCTTCGTTAGCCGAAGAGGTCGTATTCCGCGGGTACCCGTTCCAAAAACTGATCGAGGCTGTCGGACCATTTTTCGCCACCGTCCTGGCATCTCTGCTCTTCGGTCTGCTGCACCTGCTCAATCCGGGCGCAAACCGGATGAGCACCATGGTCGCGATTCTCGCCGGGTGGCTGCTTTCCGCCGCCTACCTTCGCACCCGCGCCCTGTGGATCTGCTGGGGCTGGCACTTTGCCTGGAATGCGAGCATGTGCCTGCTTTTCGGACTGCCCCTGAGCGGCATCACCAGCTTTTCCCCGGTGGTGCAAAGCAGCACAATCGGGGCGGACTGGCTTACGGGGAGCGATTACGGTCCGGAAGGGAGCTTGACGGCGCTTGTGGTGATGCTGGCCGGCATCGTCGTTCTCCATCGAATTACCCGCGAATATGCGCACAAATATGCGCAACCCGTGATCGTGCCTGCCGGCCTGCCCGTCGATGTGGAGGCCCTGAACCGCGCCCACGCCGCCGAAGCTCCGGCTGCAGCGCCTCTGGTGCAGATTGTTCCGGCCGCCAAGCCGGCGGAGTCCGAACCGCCCGCCCCGTCAGGCGATCCAGCCGTATAAATTTCCGGAAGCGATCTCCGGCGTGGCGAGCCTGGCGGCGATCGGGGGCCTTTCGGCGTTCGCGCTCTCCTCCCGTTCATCACTTTTGTTCCGTTGAAAACAGATCGGTCCGGGATGCGAATCTGCCCTTGCAATGAGAATGCCTGATACATCATGATTGGCGCGAGTTTTGGATTTCCTTTCACCGCGACGCTTTGCCGCGCCAGACGGAATCTCCGGACGCGAGGTCTTTGCTGATAGGCCGCCGCTGGCGCGACGGCTTCGGAGAAGCCCGGCGGGAAGTCCCTGGAATGGGTGAGGGTCATGAGACTACCCCACACCGATGGTTGCTTCAGCAGACGAACCGGTTCGGCGTTCTCCCCGTGCTGCTTCGTTCTCGCTGTGCTTGCGGCATGCAGTCCAGGATCCGGGGCGCAGGTGTTCATTGTGCAGCGGGAGCAGATTCCGCCGCAGATGGCCAGCCTGACAACCGTGCGACCGACCTCGGTGCCCCTCAGCAAACACCGGATCTCCGAACGAACGCGCATGGATCTGATCCGCTACTTTCAGGCCGATCAGGGCTTTGCCGTCCGGCCCTTACCACTGGGCCACCGGGGGATCGAACTCCGCGCAAACGGACCGCTTGCTCCCTCCGGGAAGGCTTACGCGGAGGAGCTGGAAAAGTACGGCATTGCGATAAAACCGGGCGACCGGGCGGTCATCAGCAAATTTGAATTCAGAACGGACCGCATTCTCTTTGAATTCAACGGGGGCCCGGACAAACCTCATCGAATTCTGCAGCATATCGAAGTGGGCGGGCCGGTGGTCGGCGTGCCTCTGGCCCAGGATGACGGTCAGGACCCGGTGGGGTCGCGTTTCTATCTGGTCTTCGATCGTTATGTGCCGGAGATGACGGAGGCGCAGCTTCGCGAGCTCATCGCTCCGATTCTGGACTTCTCGCTCAAGACTCCGGTCGAGGCCTTTGCGGATACGCTTCCACCGAAACTGAAGAACGCCGTGCTGAACCACGAAGTTCTCGTGGGCATGAACCGGGAGATGGTGCTCAAGGCGGTGGGCCAGCCGGACCAGAAGGTCAGGGAAATGGACGGTCAGATGCCCTTCGAGGAATGGATTTACGGCCAGCCGCCCCACGAGGTCCAGTTTGTCCGCTTCAATGGGAACCGGGTGATCCGCATGGAGATCGCCAGGGTAGGGCAGCCGCTGCTGATCCGCGACAAGGATGAGACGGACGGCTATTACGCGGGCGAATTTGTCCGCCAGGTCCGCCTGGGCGACTCACCGATCCAGGACCCGAATGAGGAGCACGGACCGCAGAAGGCTCCCACCCTGCGGGCGCCGGGCGAGGATCTGCCGGACGTCGTGGACAAGGATCATCAGCTCAAGCCCGTGCAGCAACCCAATGCGGCGCCGAGTTCGCCGCCGAGTTCGCCGCCACAGGGCCAAAATCCGCAAGAGGATCCGCAGGGCCTATAGAAGATCCGCAGAATCCGATCCCAGCCGAAATCATTCCCGGGCCGGCCTTCCCCCGTTCAAAGGCGGCGAGGGCGCCCCTTGCGCGCGCTTCCTGCTCCCGGAGTGTTGTACAGTGATGGAGGCTGGCTCCCGCGCCATGGCGACCATCCCGGTATGGCCTGCTTCTTCGCGCCGCAATCACCCCGGACGGTTCCTTATTTTTGAAACAGGAGAAAAAAATGACCGCAGCTCAACTTCTGCTGCAGGACTTCGATTTGGAGATGGAAGGAACGCGCAAGACGCTGGAGCGCGTCCCGGAGACGATGCCGGATTACAAGCCGCATGAGAAGTCCATGGCGATGGGTAGACTAGCCATGCATGTCGCCCTGCTCCCCCTGTTCGGAACGTATATATTGACCGACCCGGATATGGATATGGCGCAGCCAAGGCATCCGCATCCGGAGCTTGTCTTCAAGTCGCGGGCGGATCTGTTGGCCCAGTTCGACAGATGCGCCGGCGAAGCTCGGGCCGCGCTCGAAAAGATCTCGGACGAGGATCTCGCGACAAAGTGGAAGTTCAGCTTCGGCCCGCGGGTCATCTCGAACGAAGCTCGATCGCTCACCTACCGGCACATGTTTTTCAATCATTTGATCCATCATCGCGCGCAGCTTGGCGTGTATCTGCGGCTGAACGGCATTGCGGTGCCGGGTCTTTATGGACCCTCCGCCGACGAACCCTTCAAGCCGTCCTGATGGGGATGGATCCGGGATGCCGCGGGCTCTCCGCCCGGCGCCGGACTGGCGCCGGATAGGGGCGAATGGTGTACATTGGGAGAAGAGCGAGCCAACCGTTCTTTCGCACCAATCAGGCTGCCAGTCAGGCGCACAGGATTGGCGCATCCTTTCGGCGCCTGGTTTTGGCGCATGTTCCGGCGCGCGGTTCCGGCAGGCCTTGCGCCCTGGAATCCGCCCTCCAACATTCGAAAATGCGAGGCGAAAAACGCTCGGGGAAGGCCCGATTGCGGGTGACTCGAACGGGCTCCATCGGGAGAATGTTTCATGGCCAAGATCGCCAAGACCGCAGACCGTCGAAAGATGATGGATACCAGCAAGAGCATCAACTGCCCGAAGTGCAGCAAACCCACCCGCATCGTCAAGCGGGTGAAGGATCGCGAGCGTGGGGTTCCGGGCGGGGTATACATTTCCTGCTCGGGGTGCGATTTCTATGAGAAATTGTAGGGCTGCGGCTCAGCCTGAAGTCGTTTCCATTTCCATCAGAATTGCCTTCGCCGCCGCCGCCGGATCTGCGGCGCGCGTGATGGGCCGTCCCACCACAAGATAATTGGCCCCTTCGGCGATCGCCGACCGCGGGCTTCCAACCCGCTTTTGATCGCCGGGATCGCTGCTGAGCGGACGAATGCCGGGAGCGACCAGAGTGACCTCCGCGCCAAAATGGCGCCGCAGTGACCCGACCTCCTGGGGCGAAGCGACGAACCCACGGATGCCGGCGGCGAAGGCGAGCTCTGCCAGCAGCTCCACCTGTGCGGCGGGCGAGCGGGTCGTCCCGACGGCTGCAAGCTGGGGTTCATCCATGCTGGTCAGCACGGTAACCGCAAGAATCCGGGTTCTGTCTCCCGCGGCGTCGGCGGAGGCTGTCAGCATCTCCGGGCCCCCGCAGGCGTGAACCGTCAGCATCTCGGCGCCGGACCGGGATGCTGACCTCACTGCGGAGGCGACCGTCTGCGGGATGTCGTGGAGCTTCAAATCCAGGAAGACTGAATAACCCCGGGCTCGCAGGGAGGCGAGCAGCGCATTGCCTTCCGCGATATAAAGCTCAAGGCCGACCTTGTACCAGCGGGCTATGCCATCGAGGCGCTCCACCAGAGAGAGCGCCGACCCCGCATCGGGAAAGTCCAAAGCGACAATCAGTTGGTCCGCAGCCGATATCGGCGGCGCCATCTGGCGCGGGGTGCCCCCGGGAGCGGTCATGCGGCGGCCTCATTGGAAATTTGCGGGGTGGGGATGCGAGAGAGAAATTCCGAAGGATGCCGTGGAGAGAGCACGCCCGTATTGTAGCCAGGAAGGTCCATCCCGGGAGAACGCGGCACCCGGCGCTCAGTAAGCCGGAACCTGCGAGGGCATGGTCGCCAGCGCCAACTCAGCGGCGCTGGGCGAAGCGTCGATCAAATCCAGCCGGACGCGGGTCAACCCGCGGAAGCCGAGCAATCTGGCTGCGGCCCGAGAGAGATCCACGATGCGGCCGGCCAGGGCGGGACCCCGGTCGTTGACCCGCACGATGACGGAACGGTGGTTGCGCAGATTGGTCACCAGCACCAGCGCGCCCAGAGGAAGGCTGCGGTGAGCGCAGGTGAGCTGATTTTCGTCGAAGGCCTCTCCACTGGCCGTGGGCTGGCCCTGAAATTGGCCTCCATACCAGGACGCGCGCCCGAACTGAAACCACCGCCGCGGCGGGTGGGCCGGATTCTGTCCCTGCTGTTCTCGCAAGGGATGCTGAGCGGCTGGATTGGAACCGTCGCCGAGAACCAGACAGAGCAGGGCGGCGGCCAGAGCAGGATACCGCAACGTCCATTTGCATGAGATTGTCATGGGCCGCTCTCTCCTTTCCCGACTCTATGATTGTACGGATGCGGGAACCCTTAAATCAAACGTTCCAAACAAGTTATTCTGTTTTCTTCCCTTGTTTTCCCGTGCCGGCTGTGGTAAGCGGAACGCGGCGGGGTCCGGGTTGTGTATCCTCCAATTGCCGTCGGCTGCGGGCGCAATCGCTATGAACGATGCCGAGGAGTTGCTTCGATTTCGATTGTATTGCTCGGCGGTTCGCGGAGGCCAGATTCCTCCGGTGCTTCCGGGAGGGGAAAAAGGTAACCGGCCCGGCCCCGCTCCAAAGCGTGGCGGTTTGGGCAGGGAGCATATCCCGGGTGCGGCGAATCCCTCGTGACGACTGATCTGACAGGGGCTCTAGCGTGAAATCCAACCCGGAATCGCTGTCCGCCGCTCCCGATCGGGCTGTGCCGTCCCCACCGAAGTCGCTCCGCGTCGCTCTCACCATCGCCGGCTTCGATCCCTCCTCCGGCGCCGGGGTCACCGCGGACCTGAAGACCTTTGCCGCGCACGGCGTCTACGGCGTCGCCTGCATCTCAGCCCTGACCGTTCAGTCGACGCGCGGCGTCCGTTCGGTCAGGTCCGTGGCCTCCCGCCTGATCGGAGAGACGCTCGATTGCCTGACCGAGGACATCGCCATCGACGGGGTCAAGATCGGAATGCTGCGATCAGGCGGGGTGGTGGCTGAAGTAAGCCGGTACCTGGGAGACGGCGGACGCCATTCCGCGAGCCTGGGACGGGAGAGGGTAGTGCTTGACCCGGTTCTGCGCTCTAGCTCCGGCGTCAGGCTGTTGGATCCAGGAGGGATCCGGCAGATGAGAGGGGATCTTTTGGCCCGCGTTGGATGGATTACTCCGAATCTCATGGAACTGGGGGATCTCGCCGGACTCCGAGCGGTTGGGCGTTCACAGGTTTCTGGCGCCGCGCGGAGATTGCAGGAGGCGGCCGAGCGGCTCGGCAACCATGAACTGAATGTTGTGGTGACCGGCGGCCATCTCGACCCTCCCGACGACTTCCTCCTCACCGCTTGCGGGCAGGAGGCATGGTTCGAAGGCGAGCGCGTTGCGACCCGCTCGACCCACGGCACCGGATGCGCCTTCTCCAGCGCCCTGCTCTGCCGCTTGATTGCCGGCGACCCGCCTGCCGAGGCCGTTACTGCGGCAAAAGCCTATGTAGCGGCGGCGCTTCGTGCGGCCTATCCCATCGGCGCCGGCCATGGCCCGTTAAACCATCTCTATCCTCTAGTGTCCTGAGTCAGAAGTTCGCAGAACAAAGGAACTGTCATCCTGAGCCAAGTTTGGCCGGCTGTTGGGCCAAACGGAGTCGAAGGATCTGTGGTTGTTCTTGAGCGAATCGGAAGTTCGTTGCATACATGGAGGCTGGACTGCTATACGGGAATCGTTGCAAAAGCAGATCCTTCGCTGCGCTCAGGACGACAAGGATTCTATGGCGAATTTCGGAGACAGGA
>JAJYZK010000093.1 GCA_021799945.1 Acidobacteriota bacterium | reverse complement strand
GCTCGCGGAAGCCACGCTCAAAGAAGTCCGTGTCCCACGCCCGAAAGGCCGGCCGCGGCAAAAGCCGATACGCGTAATCGCAGATGCCGGATACGATTCCGATCCGCTGCGCCAGCGGTTGAAGAAGCGGGCCATCGAACTGATCGCACCGTACCGGAAGAACAACCAGCGGAAGCGCTACTACGATGGACGCAAGATGCGGCGCTACAAACGCCGCTGGATCGTGGAGCGAACCAATGCCTGGCTCGGTCAGTTCCGCCGGCTTCTGGTTCGTCACGAGCATCTGCTCTCCACCTACTACGTCTTCTTCTACATTGCCGGCTTCTGGATCACGCTGAGGCGATGTTTATGAAACACGCTCTTACATGGGGCTTTGCCCCAGCCCGTCAAACATGGAGAGGCTCCGCTTGCGCGCAGGAGGTGGAGCATACAAAATCGCGTCCATGAATGGGACCACCGTAAGGCGATCGGCATTGCCGGTAAATCCGGGCCGGTAAGTCCAGGCTGGTTTTGCCGGCGGCCGGCTACTCGGCCGCGACCGGATTGCGAAGCGATCCGATGCGCTCGATCTCCACCACGACGTCGTCGCCAGGCTTGAGCCAGCGCGGAGGCGTGCGGCCCATGCCGACGCCCGCAGGCGTTCCGGTGCTGATGATGTCGCCTGGCGACAGAGGCATCATCTTCGAAATGTAGGCGAGAAGCTGGGGAATCTTGAAGATCAACTCCCGGGTGTTCGAGTCTTGTAGCGTCTCCCCTCCAATGGACAGCCGAATCGCCAGGTTATGCGGATCGGGGATCTCGTCCGCGGTGACGATCCAGGGACCCATGGGCGCGAATGTCGGGAAGTTTTTGCCCAGGGTCCATTGCGAAGTGGCCTTCTGCACGTCCCGCGCGCTGACGTCATTCATGATGGTGTAGCCGAAAACGTAGTCCCGCCACTCGTCTTCCGGAATGTTCCGTCCCGCCCGGCCGATCACCAAGGCCAGCTCCGCCTCGTAGTCGGGGGCATTGCTCGCCCGCGGCAAAACGATCGTCTGGCCGTTGCCAATCAGGGCGTGGGGATACTTGGGGAATACCGTGGGCACGCTGGGAACTTCGGCATGCGTCTCGTTGGCGTGGTCCAGATAATTCAGGCCGATGCACAGCATCTTAACCGGCCGCGGAACCGGCGCATCCAACTGCACAGACGAGAGCGGCGCCAGACGCATGGGGCCGGTCTCCGCAAGCTGCACTTGCGCATCCGCCCAGGCTTCGGGGCCGGCGGCGATAAAAGAGATGGCATCGGGATACCCCAGCGAAGAGAGAGGAAAGATGTGATCCTCTTTGAGCAGCGCCGGGGCGGACCTTGCATCCTGACGGTAGGTGATGAGTCGCATCGGATCAATCTTGCAACAGAACCGCCGGCGGGGGCAAATGCCGCGCGCATCCTGCCGGAATTGTCCGGTACGCACGGCGACGCGCGCCAACCGGGCGGACCCCATCCGACATCATTCTCCCTAGAGGGCTGCGTTAGGCTGCTCCCACATTCGGAGGGCGCCACTTGACAGTGTCTAAGGCGCAAGCTTCAAAGTGATTAAGGAGCAAAGGAGCATCGGATGGGCAAGCATGAGTAAACCAAGCGAAGGCAGGCAGCGGGTCGCCATTGAAAACGTTGAGCCTGAATTGGGCGGCGGGAGGTTTCCCATCAAGCGCATCGCTGGCGACGCGGTGACCGTGGAGGCGGACGTCTTCGCCGACGGACACGACCAGGTGCGGGCTCTACTGCTTTGGAAACGCGAGGGAGAACCGGAGTGGCGCACTTCGGAGATGCGCGCCCTGGGAAACGACCGCTGGCGCGGCGAATTTCCGGCGCTGCGGCCGGGCCTCTACCTCTACACCGTCGCCGGGGAGATTGACCGCTGGAGCACCTGGCGCGGGGATCTGCGCAAGCGCATCGCGGCGCAGCAGGAGATGGCCCTTCCCCTGGAAAGCGGAGCGCTCCTGCTCGAAGAGATCGCCGGCCGGGCCAGACCGGAAGACAGGGCCGTTCTGACTGGCTGGGCAGGGACGCTCAGGGATCTGAGCGGGGTCAATGCCGCTTCCGGCGCCACGGCCAGGAGCGCGGGCGCAAAATCCGGAACGAAGGCCGGCGCCGGGCGCCGAGCGAAGGCCGAAACGAAGACCGCGGCAGCGACGGAGGCAAAGACCGGCGCGCGCTCCTTCGCCGCCTTGGACCTCGAGGCGCTCGACCGGATTCAGGATGTTGTCAACCGCTATCCCGATCCGCGCCTCCAATCCCGCTACCGGCATGAGCTGGCGGTCGTCGTGGACCGCGAGCGCGCGCAGTTTTCCGCCTGGTATGAACTCTTTCCACGATCCTGGGCGGCGGAGCCGGGCAAGCACGGCACGCTCCGCGATGTCGCGGCCAGGCTGGATTACGTGGCGCGGATGGGCTTCGACGTACTCTATCTCCCGCCCATCCATCCCATCGGCAGGAGCTTCCGCAAGGGCAAAAACAACTCCACCGAAGCCGCCCCCGGCGATGAAGGCAGCCCCTGGGCCATCGGCGCGGCCGAGGGCGGGCATACCGCCATTCATCCCAGCCTGGGCTCGCTGGCGGACTTCAAGGAGCTGGAGCGCCGGGCGCGGGCCGCCGGGCTGGAGATTGCTCTGGACATCGCCTTCCAATGCTCGCCCGACCACCCATGGGTGACCCAGCATCCGGAGTTCTTCAAGAAGCGTCCCGACGGCTCCATTCAATATGCGGAAAACCCTCCCAAGAAATACCAGGACATCTACCCGCTGGACTTTGAAAGCTCCAACTGGCGGGGCCTCTGGGACGAGCTGAAAAACGTCTTCGAATTCTGGATGGAGCAGGGCGTTCGCATTTTTCGCGTGGACAATCCCCACACCAAAGCCTTTCCTTTCTGGGAATGGGCGATCGGGGAGTTGAAGGCGAAGGATCCGGAGCTGATCTTTCTGGCCGAGGCCTTCACCCGGCCCCGGGTGATGGAGCAGCTCGCCAAGCTGGGATTCAACCAGTCCTACACCTACTTCGCCTGGCGCAACAGCAAAGAAGAGTTGACGGACTACCTGCGAGAGCTTACCGGGACCCGGATGCGGGAGTATTTCCGGCCGAACTTCTGGCCCAACACTCCGGACATCCTCACCGAGGCCCTGCAGCATGGGGGCCTGCCCGCCTTCAAAAGCCGCCTGGTGCTGGCCGGCACGCTGGCGGCGAATTATGGAATCTACGGCCCGGCCTTCGAGCTGGGCGTGAATCTTCCAGCTTCTCCCGGCAGCGAGGAATATCTGAACTCGGAAAAATACGAAATCAAGTCATGGGATCTGAACGACCCGGCGAGTCTGAGCCCGCTCCTCGCGAAGTTGAATCATGCCCGGCGGAGCAACCCGGCGCTGCAGAGCAACGAGCGGCTGCGCTTTCACCCGACCGACAATCCTTCGCTGCTCTGCTATTCGAAGCGCACCGCCGACGGCGCCAACGCCATCCTCGCCGTCGTCAGCCTGGATCCGTTCCACGTCCAATCGGGATGGGTAAGCCTGGACTTGGCGGAGCTCGGCTTAGGAGCCGCGGAGGCGTTTCGCGTTCAAGATCTGCTGGCCGGACCCACGTATCCATGGCGCGGCGCGAGGAATTACGTGGAGTTGCGGCCCTGGGAGATTCCGGCGCACCTGTTTCGGGTTATCCGCGGCGGTGAGCCGGCGGAGGGCGATGGAAGCGCTTCGTGAGCGCCATCGGCCAAACCCGCCATCCGGCGCGCCGACGGCGTGAGATGCTAAGCCTGGGACCGTCAGACCATGCTGAGCCCGGTGTCGCAAGCCGAAAGGAAGCACAAACCCTAATCTTAAGGAGGAGGTGGCGCGATTGAAGCAGCCGGGAAGCGCGTCGGACCCGCTTTGGTACAAGGACGCCATCATCTACGAATTGCATGTCCGGGCCTTCATGGACAGCAACAACGACGGCATCGGCGACTTCCAGGGTCTGATCGACAAGCTGGATTATGTGCAGGATCTCGGCGTGACCTGCATCTGGCTGCTGCCCTTTTTCCCTTCGCCTCTCCGCGACGACGGCTATGACATCTCCGACTACATGAGCGTGAACCCCAGCTATGGGACTCTGGAGGACTTCAAGCGATTTCTGGAGCAGGCCCACAACCGCAACCTGCAGGTCATGATCGAGCTGGTCATCAACCATACCTCCGACCAGCACTCCTGGTTCCAGCGCGCCCGCCATGCGCCCAAGGGGTCGCCGGAACGGGACTTCTATGTCTGGAGCGATACCGACCACCTGTATCAGGGGGCAAGAATCATCTTCACCGATACCGAGAAGTCGAACTGGACCTGGGATCCGGAGGCGCAGGCTTACTATTGGCATCGTTTCTTCTCCCACCAGCCGGACCTGAACTACGACAATCCGCAGGTGCTGGAAGAGGTTTTAAGGATCATGCGCTTCTGGCTGGATATGGGCGTGGATGGCCTGCGCATCGACGCGATTCCCTACCTGGTGGAGCGGGACGGCACCAATTGCGAGAACCTTCCCGAGACGCACGCGGTGATGAAGCGAATCCGCAAGGCGATCGACGAAGAGTACGCCGGCCGAATGCTGCTGGCGGAGGCCAATCAATGGCCTACGGATGTCCGTCCCTACTTCGGCGACGGGGACGAGTGCCACATGGCCTTCCACTTTCCGTTGATGCCGCGCATCTACATGGCTCTGCGGCAGGAGGACCGCCTGCCCATCACAGACATCATGGCCCAGACGCCGGACCTGCCGGAGAACTGCCAGTGGGGCATCTTCCTGCGCAACCACGATGAGCTCACCCTGGAGATGGTGAGCGACGATGAGCGGGACTATATGTACCTGGCGTATAGCGCCGATCCCCGCATGCGCATCAACATCGGAATCCGCAGAAGGCTGGCCCCGCTGGTGGACAACAACCGGCGCCGCATCGAGCTGCTTAACAGCCTGCTGTTCTCCTTTCCCGGCACGCCCATTCTGTATTACGGGGACGAGATCGGCATGGGGGACAATATTTACCTGGGCGACCGCAACGGCGTGCGCACTCCCATGCAATGGACGGCGGACCGCAATGCGGGATTTTCCCGCGCCATCCCCGCCAGGCTGTACAGCCCGGTGGTGATGGATCCGGTGTGGGGGTATCAGGCGGTCAATGTGGAGTCCGAGCAGAGCGATCCCTCCTCGCTTTTGAACTGGATGCGCAACATGATTGCGCTGCGCAAGCTCTTCCAGGTCTTTGGCCGCGGGCGGCTCACCTTTTTGCATGCGGCGAACCGCAAGATTCTGGCGTACGTGCGGGAGGACGAAAACGAGAAGATCCTCTGCGTCGCCAATCTCTCCCGCTTCGCTCAGCCCGTCGAGCTCAAACTGGAAGCCTACGAAGGCATGGTCCCCGTCGAGATGCTGGGCTACGTCGAGTTTCCCAGGATCGGCAGCAAGCCTTATCCCCTCACCATCGGCCCCTACGGCTTCCTCTGGCTGGAGCTTCAGCCCGCGCCCAGCGTCGAGGCGGGCGAGACGGCGCGCGCGCTGGTGCTTCAGGTCGCCGGAGCCTCGGACTGGATGAGCATCCTGGAGGGCAACGGCCGGCGGGAGATGGAAGAGACGCTGCTAAAGGATTTTCTCGAGCGTCAGCGCTGGTTTGGCGGCAAGTCGCACAGCATTGCGGGGGTGACGATCGAGGATTGGGCGCAGATGGAAGGGGCCTCCTGGGCCCTGGCGCTGGTCGAGGTGGTCTATGCCGCGGCGCCGCCGGAGACGTACCTTCTGCCGATGGCGACAAGTTTCGGCGCGGCGGCTGCGGCCTTGCGGGAGGAGCACGCGGGCTCGGTGATCGCGCAACTGGCCTCCGGCGAAGAGGAGGGGGTGTTGCACGATGCGCTGTTCGACCCTGCCGCGGGTCGCGCTCTGCTCGAGATTCTCTCCACCGGCGGTGTGCTCCGCAGCCGAAAAGGCCTGATTCGCGGACTTCCCGCCTCGCGGCTGGCCTCCCTGCTGGATGGAGTGGATGGGTCGCCGCCCCCGCGAGTCAGCTCGGCGGAACAGAGCAATACCTCTCTGCTCTTCGGCGACAAACTCATTCTCAAGCTGTTTCGCCGGCAGCAGAAAGGGCCGAATCCGGACACCGAGATTGGCCGCTATCTCACGGAGTCCTCCCAATTCCCGAACATCGCTCCCTTCGGCGGCTCCATCGAGCGCCAGCGCGACGGGGAGGAGCCTTCGACGCTGGCCATGCTGCAGGGCCTGGTGCGCAACCAGGGAGACGGCTGGCTGTGGACCGCGGAGGAACTGGACCGTTATTACGAAGCCTGCGTTCCGCAGGCATTTCCCTGGAACGCCCTGCCCCAAGCCCGGCCCGAGGTCCGGCCCGGGCTGCTTGAGCTGAGCGAGATGCCCGAGTCCGAAGCGGCGCGGGAGCATGTGGGGGCGTATCTGGACGCCGCATCGATGCTGGGTGTGAGGACCGCGGAGATGCATCTTGCCCTCGCCGCGCCCACCTCCGAGCCGGCCTTCGCGCCTGTCCGGATGAGTCGGCAGGATGCGGAGCGGTTGCGTCAGGAGTTTGTGGACCATGGCGGCGGCGCATTCGACGCCCTCAAGGAGAGTCTGTCGCGCCTGCCCGATGGGGTGGTGGAGCTGGCGGGGTTGGTTCTCAGCCGACGGCGCCAGGCCATCGATCGATTTCTCCAGATTCCGGCCCATGACCTGCAAGTGCTGCGCACCCGCATTCATGGCGACTATCATCTGGGCCAGGTGCTTCGGGTCAAAGGCGACTTCGTGATTCTGGATTTCGAAGGAGAGCCGGCGCGCCCGCTGGAGGAACGCAGAACCAAGCAGCCACCCCTCAAGGATGTGGCTGGCATGATGCGGTCCTTCAGCTATGCGGCCTTCGCGGCCGTCAACCGGCACACAGCCCGCCGTCCCGGCGATTTTCAGAAGCTCGAACCGTGGGCTCGGCTCTGGGAGCTTTCCGCGACTTCGGCCTTCCTGCGCGGTTACCGGGAACGGGTGAAGGGCCTGGACCTGGTCCCCGCCGCACCGGCTGTTTTCGAGCAAATCCTGGCGGCCTATTTGCTGGACAAGGCTCTGTACGAACTTACGTATGAATTGAACAACCGGCCGGCCTGGGTGCGCATCCCCCTGTCCGGAATCCTTGCTTTGCTGCCGTAGCGGGGAAATGTGAGCCATGGCGAAACTGGAACTGCCTGAAGAAACCAGAGCGCGGGTGGAAGCCGCGGGCGAGGCCGATCTGCTGATCGCCATTCCCGCCGCTTTGCGCCCGGATCAGGTGCGCGCGGAGGCGGAGCGGGCGCTGGCCCACCTGGCCACGACCGGGGACTATGCCAGGCTGCGCACCGTGGTCAGCTACCCCGGGGAGGCCGGCGCGGCGAATGGGAACGAAGCCGTCCCCGAGGCGGAGAGCGCCGCCGGCCCGCGCTTTTTGCCCTACGCGCCGCCTGCGGCGCAGCTCTCGGCGATCTCCTCGATCTCCTGGCTCGCTCCGGCCGCTACGTATCGGTTTCTTTTCAACCTCGCAGCCGAGCTGAAAGTGAAGGCGATGGCGGTGGCAGCGCCCGACCTGGCGCTGCTGCAGACAAATTCCCTCGGCTCGCTGGTGGCGCCCACGCTGGACGGCGGCTGGGACTTGGCGATGCCCGTCTATCCGGCGGGTAAGCTCGAAGGACTTCTGAACTCCAGCATCCTTTCTCCGCTGCCGCGCGCTCTTTACGGCCGCCGGGTGCGCTTTCCTCTGGCGCAGGACTTTGCGGTCTCCGCCCGGATGGTCTCCGCGTCGGCGCAGCCGCGTTCGCTCCCTTCGCCGGAGGCTCACTCGCTCTTTTGGCCCGCCACGGAAGCAGTGTTGCGCGGCTGCAAGATCTGCCAGGTCCCGATCGGGGTTCACCGAGTGAACGCGGCGGAGGGGATCGATCTCAGCACGGTGCTGGGGCTGACCGTGGGTCCGCTGTTTGGGGAGATGGAGACCCATGCCGCGCTCTGGCAGCGCATTCGCGGCGCAGAGCCGGTAGGCGGCGCCGGGTCTCCGGCCCCTGCGCCCGAAGACGGAGCGGCCGCCGATCCCCGGTCGATGCTGGAGACCTTCCAGCTCGGATTCCGCAATCTGCAGGAGATCTGGTCGATGGTGCTTCCGCAGGCCACGCTGCTGGAGTTGAAGCGCCTCTCCCGCCTGAGCGCCGAACAATTCCGCATGCCCGACGATCTCTGGGTCCGGATTATCTACGATTTCGCGCTGGCCCACCGGTTGCGAACCATCAGCCGCGGGCATCTGCTGGGAGCGCTTACGCCGCTCTATCTGGGATGGGTGGCCGCGCATGTTCTGGAGATCGGCTCCGCTTACCCGGCCGAGGCGGCGCAGAGAGTGGAGCGGTTGGCCCGCGCCTACGAAGACGGGAAGCCGTATTTGCTGTCTCGCTGGCGTTGGCCGGACCGCTTCAATCCGTAGCGGAGCATCGCGGCCGCACCGGCTTGCGGAAGGATGCCGGTCCGGCGGGCAAGGCGCCGGAGAATAGGGCAGGGGCGGGAGCAACTCCCTGGGTACGGCAGGAGGAACGGAAATGTGGAACCAGGTCTTACAGTCTCTCCAGGCATCGATGGGCCGGGTGATCAGCCGGATCGCCACTCTGCTGCCCGGCATCCTGGCCTTCGCTGCGGCGCTGGTGATTTTTGTGGGAGTCGCATGGCTCCTTGCTCGGCTCACCCGGGGCCTTCTCACCGCCATACGGCTCGATGAGCGGGTGGCGCGCGGGGCCAGCGTGATCGCCGATTGGTCGCCCTCCTACACGCCGACCGTGCTGCTCTCGCGGGTGGTGTTCTGGTGCACCGTTCTGATGGGCCTGCTGGTCGGCCTGGAGGCCTTTGGCGCATCTTCCTCGGAGAATCTGATCTCCGCCCGCCTGCTGGGCTATCTGCCGAACGTATTCGGCGCGGCGGTGCTGCTGATCGCGGGCAATATCGTCGCCCGATTCCTGGCCCGCGGCGTGCTCATCGGCGCCGTGAACATGAATCTGCACTATGCCCGCCTGCTCAGCCTGGGAGTCAAATGGCTGGTGCTGGTGCTCACGGCGGCGATGGCGCTCGACCACCTCTCGGTGGGCGGGGCCATCGTGGATCTGGCCTTCGGCATTCTGTTCGGCGGAATCGTGCTGGCCCTGGCGCTCGCTGTGGGCCTGGGATCGAGGGATCTGGTCAGCCGGTCGCTGGAGCGGGAATCGGCGCGACCCGGTCCGGAGACCCCGCTCGAGGAGCGGCTGCACCACTTCTGAGAGTCACGCCGCCCTGCCGCGCGCTGTGATGTTATGTCCCGGACGGACGGTTTTGATATACAAGTGGACGGAAGGCTCACGGCGCTCACCGCGATGGGCCGTCTCCACTTCGGACGGAGGGAATTGAGTGACAGCAGAGCGGGAGGCCTCCGGAGGAG
>JAJYZK010000092.1 GCA_021799945.1 Acidobacteriota bacterium | reverse complement strand
GGCGACCTTGGTGCGGGTGGCCTCGGGGCCGAAGCCGACATTCGCCACCATGTTCACCCGGGGAGCGACCGACAGCATGTTGCTGACGAGCGTGGTATAGGTCAAGCGGTAGTCCCAGCCGTCGAATCCCAGGTTGCGATGGACCACGTCGAAGATCTCGACCCAATAGGCAATCAATCTGGGATCCTCGAAGATTTCGGCCAGCAGGTTCGCTTCCCGTATCTCCGGCCAGCGGGTGAGGCGCAAATCCAGGCGGCTCCAGGCGCGCCTCCATGTCGCCCAGCCCCAGATATGAGGCATCCGGCGGAAGGAGTAGCTGCATTCGCCGGGCACATGCTTTTCAACAAAGTTGTTGCCAGTTACCAGGTAGACGCGGGCATCGTCGCGGTAGCGGGCCAGCAGCTCCCGGCAGAATGGAAAGAACGATGGGTGGGGAAGGCAATCGTCCTCGAGAATGATGGCCTCTTCGACCAGGGAGAAAGCCCAATTCAGCCCGCTGATGATCCGCGCGCCGGAGCCGAGATTGACATCGGAAAAATTCCTGTGAACCTGGCACGGCCAGTCGATTCGCTCGGTAACCGCTCGCGCCTCCCGGCAGCGCTGCTCATCCCGCGGATTGCCCGGGCGCGGACCGTCGGCGATCAGCAGCAACTGCGAGGGACGGACGGATGCGATCACGTCGAAGACTCTTTGTGTTGTCTCCGGGCGGTTGAACAGGATGAAAACGACGGGCGTGTCGAATGGATCTGGCGTTTCGGGCAAGTGTCGGGAACCTCTACGCGATCCCTCCCATGGAGAGCCGAGCTAACAAATTACCGCGGAGGCGGTTAAGATCGCTTCGTGATGCTCCATTATTCTACCCGCCGTGAAGGTCCATCGTCGAGGAATCTGGCGACCGGCCGCGGGTTGGCGCGCCTCCGGTCCGCCAACGGCTCGATCCCTTGCGAGCGTCCGGTCCACTGGCAGTGCAGGAGCCGGCGTTCACCCGATCCGGTGCTGCGCTCGACGGTTCTCTGGCCCCCCTGCATCTATGCGGTCGGTCATCCGGCGGGTGGCGACGCGGACGGCCCTAGTGAGGGTCCGGCTGGAACGACGGTCCAAGCCATGCCCGCTCCGTTCCCGCGGCGGCCATGAAACCGGGCGCCACGGCTGGGGAACAAAGCAGGCAAAGGTTGCGAATTCTGTCATCGCTGGGGCCGGGCCTTCGCAAAGTTGTCGGCAACATGAGCTGGCTGATGGTCGACCGGGTCTTCCGCATGGGCGTCGGCCTGTTTGTCGGCGTCTGGGTGGCCCGGTATCTGGGTCCGGCGCAATACGGCAGCCTGAATTTCGCCGTCGCCTTTACAACCATCTTCGCCACCCTCACCACCTTGGGTCTGGATGGCATCGTGGTGCGGGAATTGATCCAGGAGCCGGCCAGCGCGCCGGAGATTCTGGGCACGACGCTTTCCTTGCGGATAGCGAGCTCCATCCTGGCCACGGGCATCGTGATCGGACTGATCGAATGGATATCGTCCAACGATGCCGTCTCGCGCCTGCTGGTGATCATCAGCTCCTTCGGAATCGTATTCCAGGCCCTCGATACGATCGATCTCTTCTTTCAGTCGCAGGTGCGATCCCGGTTGACGGTCTGGGCCAAGAACCTCGCCTTTGCCGTGATCGCGGCGGTCCGCGTGTATCTGATCCACATTAGGGCTCCGCTATGGACATTTGCCGCCGCCCCGGCCGTCGAGTTCGTGCTGGGCGCCCTGGGTCTGCTGCTGGCCTATCGGCTGACGGGCGGGCAGATCCATACCTGGCGCTGGCGAAGCGCCCGAGCCGTGGACCTGCTGCGGCAGGGCTGGCCGATGATTCTGGCGGGGATGGCGATCATGATTTACATGCGCATCGACACGGTGATGCTCAAGCTGATGAGCGGCGACGCCAGCGCCGGGCTCTATGCCGCCGCGACAAGAATTTCAGAGGTCTGGTATTTCATCCCCGCGGCGATCGTCTCCTCGGTCTCGCCGGCCATCTACCGTTCGAAGGCAAATCCCAGGCTCTACCGCGACCGGATGCAAAGGCTCTTTTCCATCATGGTGGTAATCTCGGTCACGATCGGGTCGGCGGTGGCGGAGGCGTCTCCCTGGGTTGTGCATCGCCTGTATGCGGATTCCTATCGCGGCGCGGCGCCCGTCCTCGCTGTACACGTCTGGGCTTCGGTCTTCGTCTTTCTGGGGCTAGCCCAGTCTCCGTGGAATCTGGCGGAGGATCTGCTCAAGCTGACGCTCTTCCGCACCACCGCCGGGGCGGTCGCCAATGTGGCGCTGAACGTGGTGCTGATCCCGAAATACGCGGCCATGGGCGCGGCGTGGGCCACGGTAATCTCCTACGCCGTCTCCGGGACTCTGGCGAATGCCTTCGACGCCCGCACCCGGCCGATGTTCTTCCTGCAGCTCCGGTCGTTCTATCCGGATGCGCTCTGGAGGCGCAGCGGGTCTCCGGAGTAGCAGCTCTCCGGGAGAGCAGCCTGCGGTGAAACTCCGGCGCGGCGCGCGGCCGCCGGGCAAATCCGCCCCCGCCCGAGGCTATCGGCGACCCGCATCCATGCGGAGGGCAGGAGCTCATTGGTCGGGGGCGGCGGCGTTATTCCCGTCGCCATCCTCCACCAGCACGGCCGACAGCCCGACCAAGCCATAGCTAATGGCAGAGCCCCCGGTTTGCTGGAAGGTGACGCGCAGGGGATCCCGCTGCCAGAGCGCCGGCGCGCAGGCCGGGCGAGTCTCCCCCGCCGGCGGCCAGGATGCGATTTTTTTCGCCAGGATCGGCTTGCGCGCGGAGATCTGCGCCACCACCGCGTAGAGCTGCCTCCCACTGGCCGTCAGGCCGCAGTAGGCGGCGTAATCGCGAAACCAGACGACGATGGAGACTGCGGGATCGTAGTCCGGCAGGCGCAGGGCGGTAATCGCGCCCGTGACCCGGTCGACCAGCAGCCAGGGTCCCCGCTGCCAGACCCAGCGCTCGGTCTTATCCGAAGGGAGAGCATCGTTCAGCCGCAGGGCGCGGCGAATGACGAAGCTCCGGTCGGTGACCGCATGCGACTCGCCCGTCGTCCATTCCTTCTCTTTGCCGCCAACCAGCAGAGGCCGCACGCGCAGCCGGGTCTCGCCCGGCTGCGCGCCGGAGGGGTCGCCGGCCGCCGAATAGGGCACGACCCGGATGGCGCCCAGAACCACGCTCCGGCCCTTGGCCTCCGCCTGCATTCGGGTCGGAGCAAAAAGGAGGAGGGCGAAGGCAAAAAACAACGGCGCAGCGGGTTTGCGCAGGGCGAGCGCTCGCATGGCGCAAGGGTAAGACGTCCCGGCGCGGAACACAAACGGCGGCCGGCGGGAGCGCCGGGGGAGCAAGGATTCAGGCTAGCTTTCGATGACGGCGATCCGCCGTCTGCGTCCAAGCTGAACCGGGATGCGCGCCGGGGGCCTGCGGGTGCGGAGGTCGAGGTGCATCGCCGTGGACATCGCGCCGTCGATGCTGACGCCGGCGCGCACCTGCCGCTCCGCCTCCGTGCGCGAAGGGCACAGTCCCAGCTCGACCAGCAGCTTCGCGACGTGAATGCGCACCGGAAGGGCGGGATCGGCGATCGCGCTTTGCAGTGAAACCGCGTCCGCAATGGCCACCCGGCTCAGGGCCACCGGCGCCTCTTCGGTGACGCCGCTCAGATCCCGGCCCTGGAATTGCCGGCTCCAGCCCTCATCTGCGGAGCGGGCCGCCTCCTGCGAATGGAAATCCGCGACGATGGTGCGGGCCAGCCGCTTTTTGGCCTCCATGGGATGCAGAGTCCCCTGCGCCGCCTCGGCGCGCATGCGCGCAATCTCTCCGGCCGGCAGGTCGGTCAACAGAGTCCAATAGCGCCACATCAAGTCGTCGGAGATGGACATGAGCTTGCCGTACATCTCCGCCGGAGCGTCGTGAATGCCCACCGCGTTCTGCAGCGATTTGGACATCTTCTGCACCCCGTCGATGCCCTCCAGAATGGGCGTCATCAGGACGATCTGCGAAGGCTGGTCGTAGTGGCGCTGCAGCTCCCGGCCGATCAGCAGGTTGAATTTCTGGTCGGAGCCTCCCAACTCGACATCCGCGCGGAGGGCAACGGAATCGTATCCCTGCGCCAGGGGATACAGTAGCTCATGCAGGGCGATGGGCTGCTCCTGGTCGAAACGCCGGTGGAAGTCTTCGCGCTCCAGCATCTGCGATACGGTATACCGCGCGGCGAGCCGGACGATGCCTTCGAATCCCAGGGTCGAGAGCCACTCGGAGTTAAAGCGCACCTCGGTCTTTTCCCGATCGAGGATCCGGAAGACCTGGTCCGTGTAGCTCCGGGCGTTGGCTGCAATCTCCTCGCTGGTGAGTGGCTTGCGGGTGACGGAGCGCCCGCTGGGATCCCCGATGAGCGAGGTGAAGTCGCCCACCAGAAAAATCACCCGATGCCCCAGATCCTGGAAGTGCTTGAGCTTGCGCATCAGCACGGTGTGGCCCAGATGCAGATCGGGGGCGGTGGGATCGAAGCCGGCCTTCACCCGTAGCGGCCGGCCCTGTTTGCGGGAGAGTTCGAGACGCTCGCGGAGATCGGAGAGCCGGATGATCTCCGCCACCCCTTTTTTCAGATATTCGAGCTGGTCGTCGACCGGAGCGAATGGGATGGGCTGGACTGCGGCGGGAGGCGAAAGGCTCATGACGTAAGGGTCGCAGTCTCCGATTGCATTGCGGGAGGGCGTCCATTCCAATATTACCCCGCGACTTTACTCCGCACCGGCGCAGCGCGCACCGGAGCGTCGCAAACCGGGCGCCGGAGGAGACACGCTGCCTGCCGTATCCTAAGCGGAAACCGTGCGCTCGGGAGGATTCAGGAGGACGGAGCATGAGCGCCAGAACGGGCGCAAGGACGGGCGGCGTAAGAATGGATCTGGAGCGCGTGCGGGAGTTTCTGCTGCGCCTGCCGGCAGTGACGGAGACCATGCAGTGGGGCGCCAAGCTGGTCTTCCGGGTTGGGGACAAGGCCATCGGCGGCAAGATGTTCGCTGTGGCCGATTTGGATGGGACAGACAAGGTGGTTCTCTCTTTTGCCGCCGGGCCGGAGCAGTTTGCGGCCCTCCTGGAGCGGCAAGGAGTCCTGCCGGCCCCGTATCTGGCCCGCGCCCACTGGGTTGCCCTGGAGCGGTGGAATGCCCTCGAACCGGCGGAGCTGATGGAGCTGCTCGCCCGCGCCCGCGATCTCACACACGGCAAACTGCCGCGGCGGACCCGGGAGATTCTCGCGGACCCAGGCTGGCGCCGGCCTAAAACGGTCATGCGCAAAAGCGCGGGAACAGGAGTTCCGTAGCGTGCAGGCTCTAAAATAGACACAGGCGGCTTAAGCCGCGATCTTCCTGAAGGGGCCGCACCCGCCGCATGGCTTCGGGGTTCTCACGACCACGGCACGGAGTTGGAAGCCCCGGCTGCGCGGCTGGCCGCCCTTGGCTCCGGAGCGCTCTTCTGCTGCTGGCCGTAGCGTGTCGAACGGCCTCCGCGCAGGATGCCGCCGCCGCCGCGAGCCAGTCCAAAGCGCGCGCGACTCTGAATGCCATGGTCGCCGCCCTTGGGGGGCAAAGCTGGCTTACGCTCACCAGCGCCAGATTCCAGGGGCGAACGTCCGGCTTCTATCAGGGAAAGCCGACCGGGGCCATCGCCGACTTTTCCGAATATTTCCAGTTCCCCGACCGCACCCGGATCGAGATCGGTAAAAAAAGGAATGTTGTCGAGATGTTCACGGGCAGCCAGGGATGGGAGATTACCTATCGCGGCAAGCGGGAACTGCCATCGGATCAGGTGGAGGATTTCGACCGTCGCCGCGACCACTCCTTGCAGACCGCCATGCGCGTCTGGCTGAAGGATCCCAAGACCATCCTTTTCTCCGACGGCCAAAACATCGTGGAGCGCCACTTGACCGATCAGGTTACGCTGCTCAACGCCGATAACGATTCCATCACGATCCAGACCGATGCCGAATCGCACCTGCCGATGCGGGTAAGCTGGCAGTGGCGGGATCCGGTCTATAAGGATCTGGACAAAGACGCTGAAGAATACGACGATTACCACTTTGTCGAAGGCATCGCCACGCCCTTCACCATCACCCGGTTTCATAACGGAGATATGACGAACCAGCGGTTTCTGTATCGGGAGGACTACGACGTTCCCTTCGGGCCCGGGCTGTTTGATCCCGACCTGACGGCCTCGCTCATCGGGAAATGATCGGGAAGGTGGCCAGGGGAGAATTCCGCCTGGCCCGGACGGAATCCGGACCGCGGTTTATAATTCCCCTGCGACCATGGCAGACGAGACCTCCAATTCCGCGGTTTCCGGCGAACTCTCCGGCGAACTCAACGTTCAGGAGATCATGGGGATTCTACCCCACCGATATCCCTTCCTGATGATCGACCGCATCGTCGAAATCGAACGGTTGAAGCGCATTGTGGCCATCAAGAACGTGTCCATCAACGAGCCCTTTTTTCAGGGCCATTTCCCCGGATTTCCCATCATGCCCGGGGCGCTTGTCGTCGAGGCGATGGCGCAGGCGGGGGGCGTTCTTCTGCTGCCCGAGGTTCCGGACCGGGACAGGCTTTTGATGGTCTTCACCGGAATCAAGCAGGCGAAGTTCCGGCGTCCGGTGCGTCCCGGCGACCAGCTACGAATCGAAGCCAAGGTGCTGAACTGGAAACCGCGGGCCACGCGGCTCGATTGTCAGGCGCATGTCGACGGTAAGCTGGCCTGCGAAGCGATCATAACCTGCCAGTTGGTGGAGCGGGGCAGCGGATCCTCACCGGGGACGCCGGAGGCCTCCGTGCTCGAGCCGGTGAGCCTGGAGTGAGCATTCACCCGACGGCTCTCGTGGCCGCGACGGCTTTGGTTCCGCGTTCTTGCTCGATCGGCCCGTTTTGCACGGTCGGGCCTGAAGTCGAGCTCGGCGAGTCCTGCGAACTGGTCTCTCATGTGGTTCTCGAGGGACGCACGCGGTTGGGCGCGGGAAACCGCGTTTACCCCTTTGCCTGCCTCGGAGTGGCCCCGCAGGATCTGAAGTACAAAGGCGAACCCTCCGGCCTGCACGTCGGCGACGGCAATACCTTCCGGGAGTGCGTCACGGTTTCGCGGGGCACGGCCGGAGGGGGCGGGGTAACCCGGATCGGCAGTCATTGCCTCATCATGGCCTACACCCACATCGGCCACGACAGCTTCATCGGCAACCACTGCATTCTGGCCAATGGGGCGACGCTCGCCGGCCATGTCACGGTGGAAGACCATGCCTCCGTGGGCGCCCTTTGTCCCATCCACCAGTACTGCCGGATCGGGACCTACGCGTATATAGGGGGTGGCACCACTATCACCCAGGATGTTTTGCCCTATTCGCTCACTTCGGCCAGGCGTGACACCCACGCCTATGGGCTGAATAAGGTGGGACTGACGCGGGCTCGCTTCTCCCCCGCGCAGATGACGGCCCTGCGGCGCGCCTATCGGACTCTGCTGGCCTCCCGGCTGAATACCGCGCAGGCCCTGGAGCGGCTCAGGAGCGAAGACGATCCTGAGCCCTGTGTGCGTTACCTGCTGGAGTTCATCGAGACATCGCAGCGCGGAGTTCTCAAGTAGGAGCTTGCCGTGCAACCAGGGAGTGAGGACAGGCTGGGCCTGATCGCCGGCAACGGCAGATTTCCATTTCTCCTGCTCGACGCTGCGCGCGCCTGCGGCGCCCCTGTGGTGGTGGCGGCGATCCGGGAAGAGACCGACCCGGAGATGGAGCGCAGAGCGGCCGCCGATCCGGCGATCCAGGTCCACTGGATTTCCCTGGGGGAGCTCTCCCGGCTTATCGAGATTTTTCAGCGCGCGGGAGTGCGCCGCGCGGTGATGGCCGGGCAGGTGAGGCACAAGCAGATCTTTTCCAGCATCCGTCCCGATTGGCGGTTAGCCAAGCTTCTGCTTGGATTGCGCAATCGCAGCACGGACGCGCTTCTCGGCGCGGTTGCCGGAGTTCTGGCCGACGAAGGGATCGAACTGATCTCCTCCACCACGTATCTGGAGCCTATGCTGGCCCAACCCGGAGTGTTGACCGCCCGCCCCCCCGGCGCGGAGGAACGGCAGGATATCGAGTACGGCCGCGCGGTGGCCGACGCGATCGCCGCCTACGACATCGGTCAAACCGTAGTAGTCGCGGGCGGCGCCTGCGTCGCAATTGAGGCCATGGAAGGAACGGACGCGACCATCGGACGGGCCGGCGCCCTGATGCGCACCTTGGGCCCCGATGCGGCGGGGTCTACCCTGCCGCGCCGGCTGACCGTGGTGAAGGTCGCGAAACCGAGTCAGGATTTGCGCTTCGACGTTCCCGTGATCGGCGTGGAAACCATCCGGGTCATGCGCCTGGCAGGGGCTAGCTGCCTCGCCCTGGACGCCGGAAGAACGCTGATCTTCGATGCCGTCGCCGTGCGCGGGGAGGCGGATCTAGCCGATATTGCTATCGTCGCAACGGATCGCCAGCCCTGTCTGGACACACAGGCGGGAAATCGGTCTAATGGGAGTTCGTGAGCAGTCCCGGGGCCCACACATCCCAATTCCGGAGGTACGCGTGAAACTTATTCGTCTGCCCTTCTTCTCGATCCTTGCCGTTTCGGCGGCGTTTCTCGTCTTTGCGATCCGCGGGCGCGGCGACACGACCGCGATGCCCCAGGTGGGGCAGACCGCTCCGGAATTCACTCTGCCATCGCAAAGCGGGACCGAAGTCAGCCTGGACAGCTTCCGGGGTAAGTGGGTGGTCCTCTACTTCTATCCCAAGGACATGACCACCGGCTGCACGATCGAGGCCCATAACTTTCAGGCCGATCTGGATAAGTATCAGCAGCTCAATGCCGTGGTGGTCGGAGTGAGCGTCGACTCCACCAGCAGTCATCAGCAGTTCTGCGCCAAGGAAGGCCTCAGCTTCAGACTCCTGAGCGACCAGGATAAGAAGGTCGTCGCCGAATACGGCTCTCTAGGCAATTACATGGGCCTGAAGATTGCAAATCGCAATACCTTTCTCATCGATCCTCAGGGGAAGATTGTCAAGGTCTGGACCAAGGTGGATCCGTCGCATCACAGCACTGAGGTGCTGGCCGCTTTGAACGGATTCGAAAAGAAGTAAGGGGCGCTGTCCGGCGCGCGAAACGTTCTCGAGACGCAAACCCGGCGCGCCGCCCGCGCGCGGCTCCGCCCCTCGATCCGGAGAACCCAGGCGGTCCCAGGGCAAAGAACAAGCAAAACAAAGAACAGGCAAAACAAAGAACAGGCAAAACAAAGAACAGGCAAAAAGAGCCCGGCGGTCAGCCGGGCTCTTTTGCCTGTGATGGAGCCCCGTCAGTTACTTTTTCTTCGCTCTTTTTTTGGCTGCGGCCTTCCTGGTCATAGACTTTGACTTTTTCGCCGCAGACTTCCCGGCCGCCTTCTTGGCGGGAGTTCTTGTTGCCGCGGCCTTCTTCGCCGGA
>JAJYZK010000091.1 GCA_021799945.1 Acidobacteriota bacterium | reverse complement strand
GGTTTTCTGGCCAGCACCAGTTCGCGCAGCAGATTGAAGTTCTGCATATTGCGCGCGCCCACTTGCAGCACATCCACGTAGGGCAGCATCAGCTCGATCTGCGAGATCTCCATCACCTCGCTGACCACCAGCAAGCCGGTCTCCGCGCCCACCTCCTTCAGAAGCTTCAGCCCTTCAAGACCCAGCCCCTGAAACGAGTAGGGCGAGCTGCGCGGCTTAAATGCGCCCCCCCGCAAAAACTTCGCGCCCGCGCTCTTCACCTGTCCGGCCACGGTGAAGATCTGCTCGCGGGATTCGACCGAACAGGGTCCGGCCATCACCGCGACCTCGGCGCCGCCCACCGTCACCCCATTGGCGAAACGGACCACCGTTCCCTCGGGGCGAAAATTCCGGCCCGCCAGCTTGTAGGGCGAGGAGATGCGGATCACCTCGGCGACTCCCGACATCAACTCAAAATCCCGGCGATCGAAGTTCGAGGGAGTGCCCACTCCCGCCAGGATCGTTTGCATGGCGCCGGTGGTGCGATGGACGTTGAAGCCCACCTGAACCAGGCGCTCGATGACCGCCTGAATCTGCTCTTCCGCCGCATTCTCCTGCATGGCAACAATCATGATCTGGTTCCTATCTTTTCCTGTATCTCTTGCGCCGCCGCATCGCTCCCCGCGGAATCCGTCAGGAACCCGGCTCCCCCGGTCGGGCCGAGGCCAGCGCATTTTTCTGCAAAGCCCGCATCACGTCGATGATGCGCTCATAAATGTGCGCCAGCTCGGCGTCGGGCAGAGGCCCGGGATTCACCGCGCGGACATTTTCAAAGATCACCCGCTCCCGGTTCGGCTCATAAACGGGAAGCGCGGTTGAGCGCTTGAGCCGGCCAATCTCCTGCGCCGCCGCGGCCCGCGCGCTGATGAGCTTCACAATCTCGCGGTCCAGTTCATCGATCCGCCGCCGCCAGCCTTCGATATCCATGCTTTTTCCCCTTTCCGTCCCCAGCTTGCCCGGCCAGCAATACCGCAAGGGTGAGTGTATACGGCGACGGGACCGTGGATCCTGCGCGGCGGCTTCAAGGCCGCCCTGACCCGCAGGCCGTCCCTGCCGGGTGGGGGAGCGTGCGCAATCCCCGCAGGAACTCCGCGACGCAGACGGGCGCCGACTCCGGGGTCGAACTCTCGATCAGGCTCACAATCGCGCTGCCGATCACCGCGGCGTCGGCAAACTCGGCCAGGGCCGCAACATGCTCCGGCAGAGAGACTCCAAAGCCCACGGCGATCGGAAGGCCGGTAACCCGGCGCAGCCGCTCGACCAGACCCCGGGCATCCGAGGCCAGCTCGCGCCGCACGCCGGTAATCGCGGTGCGGGAGATGGCGTACACGAAGCCTTCGGAGACCTCCGCAATCGCCCGGAGTCGGGCGTCGGTGCTGGTGGGAGCGGCCAGAAAGATGGGCTTCAGCCGCCGGCGGCGCAGAAGCTCCAGGTGCGGCCCCGCTTCCTCTACCGGCAAGTCGGTGGCCAGCACGCCATCCACTCCGCATTCCTCGGCCCGCTCGCAGAATCGCTCCATCCCGTAGCGCAGCAGCGGATTGAGGTAGGAGAAGATGACCAGACCGCAGCGCGGGCGGAGCCGGCGCAGCTCCCCGGCGAGAGCCAGAACATCCTCCAGCCTCGTGCCGGCGGCGAGAGCCCTTTGGCTCGCTCTCTGGATTACCGGGCCATCCGCCACCGGGTCGCTGAAGGGCACGCCCAGCTCCAGCACGTCGGCGCCGGCGTCCAGGGCGGCCAGCGCCACATCCCGGGTGGTCTTGAGCCCCTGGTCGCCCACTGTGAGATAGATCACCAGGCCGGGCTTCAGACCCTCTGCATTTTGAAACGCGATCGGCATTCCTCTCCTCGCAATCTTCTCCGCAGCGGCGTGGTTCGTCCACCGGGATGCAGGCTTTATCCGCCGCCAAGCTGCAACTCGCGCGCCAGGATGCCCATATCCTTGTCGCCTCGGCCTGAAAGATTGACCAACAGGATGTCCTCCGGGGAAAGCCTGGGGGCCAGGCGGATGCACTCGGCTACCGCGTGGGCGCTCTCCAGGGCGGGGACGATGCCCTCCGTGCGTGCCAGCCGCAGCGCCGCCTCCAGCGCCTCACGGTCTGTGGCGGCAACGTACTCGGCCCGCCCCGAGTCGTGCAGCGCCGCGTGCTCCGGACCCACCGAGGCGTAGTCGAGCCCGGCCGAGACCGAATGGGTTGCCGCGATCTGGCCCGCATCGTCCTGCAGCACGTAGGAGTAAGCGCCCTGCAGCACTCCCGGCGAGCCGCCCTGGAATCTCGCCGCGTGACTGCCCAGAGCCGCGCCGCGCCCCCCGGCCTCTACGCCGATCAGACGAACCCGCGCGTCGCCTTGCGCATCCGGGATAAAGTCATAGAAAATGCCGATGGCGTTGGATCCCCCGCCGACGCAGGCCAGCACCGCCGTCGGCAGCCGCGACTCGCGCTCCAGGATCTGGCGCCGGGCTTCCTGCCCGATGACGCGATGGAAATCGCGCACCATCGCCGGATAGGGATGCGCCCCCAGCACACTGCCCAGCAGATAATGCGTGGTGCGCACGTTGGTCACCCAATCCCGCATGGCCTCGCTGATGGCGTCCTTGAGGGTCCGCGAACCGGCATCCACGGCGCGCACTTCCGCGCCCAGCATGCGCATGCGGTAGACATTCAGCTCCTGCCGGGCCATGTCTTCCGAGCCCATGTACACCACGCATTCCATGCCAAACAGGGCGCAGACTGTGGCCGTGGCCACGCCATGCTGCCCGGCCCCGGTTTCCGCGATGATGCGCCGCTTGCCCATTCTCCGCGCGAGAAGGCCCTGGCCGAGGCAGTTGTTGATCTTGTGCGCCCCGGTGTGCAGCAGGTCTTCGCGCTTCAGATAGATCTTCGCTCCGCCCAACTGCCGGGTCAGGCGCGTGGCCAGGTAGAGCGGCGTGGGACGGCCGGCATAATCCTTGAGCAGCCCGGCCAATTCGGCCTGAAATGCGGGGTCGGCGCCGGCTTCGGCATAGGCCTGCTCCAGCTCCTCGATGGCGGCCATCAGCGTCTCCGGCAGGTAGCGGCCGCCATAGGCCCCGAAGCGGCCGGGCGGAACCTCAGCGGCCGGGCTGATCTGGGTGTTCATCCCCGTTTCCTCATCTCTGGCTCCTCGCTTCCGCTTTCCCACAGTCCAATCCTGAGGCTGCGCGCGTCACTTCCCACCGCCTCTCCGGCGGCCTTGGCGGCCCGCAGGAATGCGACGATGCGCGCAGGATCCTTCGTCCCCGGCGCGCGCTCCACCCCGCTCACGACATCCACACCCCAGGGCTGGAGAGTTTGGATCGCCTGGGCCACGTTTTCCGGCGAAAGTCCGCCAGCCGCAATCAGCCGCACGCTGGGGCCTGCGCGCAAAAAGCTGCGCCGCGCCCGCCTCCAGTCGAAGCGCCGGCCCGTGCCTCCCGCCGCCCGGGGCGAGAAGGAATCGACCAGCACCGCGTCGGCCCCGCTGCGGCGGGCAAAACCTTCGAGGTCCAGATCCAGATCCGCCTCGTCTTCCCCGGCTCCCTCTCCGACGGCGCAGCGCAGAACGCTCACCATGGCGACCGCGGGATGATGGCGCTCCAACCGTTCGCGCAGGCGGAAAGGCAGCGCGGAGTCCGCCGGGGCGTGAAGCTGCACGCCGCTCAGCCCGCACTCCTCCACCGCCGCCGCAATCTCCTCCGCGCCGCTATCCACAAAGACGCCGAAGCGTTCGGCAGCCGCGGGCAGCGCGGCGGCTATCCGGCGCGCCTTCCCGACGCCGACCTGGCGCGGGCTGGGCGCAAAGATGAAGCCGATGGCGTCGGCGCCGGCCTCTACCGCCGTCTGAGCGTCTTCGGCTTCGGAGATGCCGCAGATCTTAACCCACATGGCGAACGCTCATCGCCCGGTCCCGGCCATTCCGACCGCGGGCGCCGGCTTTTCCCCGGCCGCCGGCCGGAGCAGGCTGAAAAGCGCGCGGCCGGGATCCGGCTGCCGCATCAGGCTCTCCCCGACCAGGAAGGCGTGAAAGCCGGCCCTCCGCAGCCGCTCGATGTCTTCCGCCGTTTCGATGCCGCTCTCGGCAACCCGCACCGCCCCCTCCGGCAGGCGCTCCGCCAGATCGAGAGAAACCTCCAACCGGACCTCGAAGGTCTTTAGATTCCGGTTGTTGACGCCCACCGCATCGCAGCCCAATCCCAGCACCCGCTCCAGTTCTTCCCCGGTATGGACTTCGCACAAAACATCCAGCTCGCAGGCGTGGGCCTCCCGAACGAGTTGCCGCAGACGGGCGTCGTCCAGGGCGGCGGCGATCAGCAGAACCGCATCCGCGCCGTGCGCCCGCGCCTCCAGAACCTGATATTCGTCGATCAGGAAGTCCTTGCGCAGGCATGGCAGGCCGGAGACCCGGGAGGCCGTTTCCAGGTTCTTCAGGCTGCCCTGAAAAAATGCCTCCTCGGTCAGCACGGACAGCGCCGCCGCTCCGCCGGCAGCCAATCCGGAGGCCAGCTCCGCAACGTCGAAGCGCTGGCGAATCAGCCCGCGCGAGGGTGAGGCCTTTTTCAGCTCGGCGATCACCGCCGGAGCGGAGGCCGCCCGGAGGCGCAGGCCGCGCGCAAATCCCCGCGGGGCGTGCGCGGCCGCCGCAGCCTCCAGGGCCGTCGCGGGAACCGCAGCTTTGCGCCTCTCCAGGGATCGGCGCGTTTCCGCCAGAATGCGGTCGATTTGGCTGCTCATCCGTGAAATCCGCCGAAGTTTCAGTATATCCGCCTCGGCTTTTCGCCTCTTTTGCGTCCTTGCCGGCCTGTGGTCCATCGCCCCCCGGCTCCCCGGCATCTATGTACATTACAAATGCAATCTCATCTCGTGGCATGGAGACAATCCGACCAGGCGCGCCAGCTTGCCGCTCTGCTGGGGAATGCACGGCGCTCCGTGCTGATGCTGGACTACGATGGCACGCTGGCCCCCTTCGAAGAAGAGCGGCTGCGAGCGGTTCCCTATCCGGGCGTCGCGGAACGCCTCGCCCACCTTGCCCGCCTGCCGCACGTGCGGCTCGCGCTGGTCTCCGGGCGGCCGGCGGGTGAGCTGCGCCGGATGCTGGCCCCTGAAGATGGGGATTTCGGGCGGGGCTTCGAGATCTGGGGAAGCCACGGCTGGGAGCGGATCACCGCCGACGGAGCCTATCACCTGGAGCCCCTGGGTAAAGAGCAGCGCCTCGCCCTGCAGGGCCTGCGCCAGCGGCTGGAGGCGCATGGGCTCTCGCGGGCAATCGAATGCAAGCCGGCCTCGGTGGCCATCCACTGGCGCGGCGCCGACGCCGCGCGCGCCGGCGCCATCCGCGCCCTCGCGCTTTCTCTCTATGCCGGGCTGGCCCCGGTCGAAGGGCTGGAATTGCTGCCCTTCAACGGCGGGCTCGAGCTGCGCTCCACGGTCCGCACAAAAGGCACGGTCGTCGATCTGATTCTGGCCGGCGAATCGCCGGGCATTCCGGCGGCCTACCTGGGAGACGATCTTACCGACGAAGACGCCTTTCAAGCCCTGGGCGACCGCGGCTTCTCCATCCTGGTCGGCCAAGGGCCCCGTCCCTCGGCCGCACAATTCTGGCTCCGGCCTCCGGAGGAGCTGGTGGATTTTCTCGACGCCTGGGCCGGAGGCCGCCCAGCCCAAGACTCCGGCTCCCAGTGGAGCGGCGCCGCGGTGGATCTGCCATGAGCCCGTCTGGCCGCGGCTTGGTCTGTGTTTCCAATCGCATCCCCATCCGGATCTTCGCCGGCGCCGGCGGACCTGCCGCGGAGCCCAGCAGCGGGGGGCTGGTAAGGGCGCTGCAGCCGGTGTTGAAGGAATTCGACGGGGCCTGGGTCGGCGCGGCCGGGGAATTCGAGTCTCCTCAGGCCCACCGGCTGCTTGAAGACGCCGCCCGGGGCCTCTCCTACCGGTTCGCGCCGCTGTTTCTCGATGCCGACGAAGACCGGAGGTTCTACCAGGGATTTTCCAATGAGATCCTCTGGCCTCTCTTCCATGACCTGCAATCGCGGTGCAACTTCGATCCCAGCTATTGGGAGGTCTATCGCCGGGTGAATGAACGATTCGCGCTGGCCGCGGAAAAGGCCGCCCGCCCCGGGGACATCATCTGGATCCACGATTATCAGCTCATGCAAGTAGCCAGGACGCTGCGGCGGCGCGGCGTGGAATCCCCACTGGCTTTCTTTCTTCATATTCCCTTTCCCTCGCCCGACATCTTCGGGAAGCTTCCCTGGCGCCGGGAGATTCTGGAAGGGCTGCTGGAGCACGACCTGATCGGGGTGCAGACGCAACGCGATGAACGAAATCTGATTGCGTGCTTGCGCGCCTTCCTGCCGCAGGTGAAAATCACCGGCCGGGAGGGATGGCGCAGCATCGTCGGCGGCGCTCGGCCTTCGCGCATCCGCAGCTTCCCGATCGGCATCGATTACGAGGAGTTCGCCGCTCCTCTTAGCGCGGCCATCGAGCGCGGGCGGGAGATCCGGGCCAAGCAACCGGACCGGCGCATCCTCGTGGGAGTGGACCGCCTCGACTACACCAAGGGAGTCCCGGAACGCCTGAAGGCCTTTCGCGCCTTTCTTCGCCGCTATCCGGAGTTTCACCGCCAGGTCGAGCTGATTCAGATCGTGGTTCCGAGCCGGGAGGGCATTCCCGGATATCTCAAGCTCAAGGCGGAACTGGAGCGGCTGGCGGCCCAGGTCAACGGAGAATTCGGCGAACCCGGCTGGATTCCGGTCAACTACCTTCACCGTCCGGTCACGCGGAACGAGCTGATCGCCATTTACCGCGCCGCCGACGTCGCGCTGGTGACCCCGCTCAAGGACGGCATGAACCTGGTGGCCAAGGAATATTGCGCGGCCAAGACCGACGCCGACGGGGTGCTGGTGCTGAGCGAATTCGCCGGCGCGGCCGCCGAGCTTCGCGTGGGGGCGGTCCTGGTGAATCCCTACGACGAATTTGGGACGGCCGCCGCTCTCAAGCAGGCGCTGGAGATGCCGCGGCGGGAGCGGCTGCGGCGCATGCGGCGCATGCGCGATCAGGTCCGCCAGTGCGACATCCATAAATGGCGCGGCGCCATCTTCGCCGCCCTGGAGGAGATTTGCAAAGGAGCGGCCGCGGTCCCCGAGCCATGGAGCGCGCCTCTTGGAGTCCGCAACGTGGGCCCGGCTGCGGTTCCGCATGCCGGCGGCTCAAAATCCCTGGGCCGCGCGCGTTCAAGCGCGTCGGCATGATGGGATTCCCCAGGCGCCAGGGCGCGCCCCTCGGAGGGAAATCATTCGTTGAAAAGTAATTGGTGCCGAAGAAGGGACTCGAACCCCCACACCCTTGCGAGTACATGGACCTGAACCATGCGCGTCTGCCAATTCCGCCACTTCGGCGCGGTCACCCCCAGCCGGAAAGGTTGGATGGCGGCAGAAATCAGTGTACAAGAGCCGAACTCGATGTCAAACGGGAAGCGGAGCAGCCCCCGCATTTGGGCCGGTCCGCAATTCTCTCCGCAATTCTCGGTGTGCGCGGGGTTGACCGGATGGTGAAACAGGCATCTTAATGGTGAAGGGGCGCCGCCCTATCAAGCGATCACCGGTCCGCCGAGGCTACGATGCCAGAACCGAAACCGCCCATACCCGCGCAGCAGGCCGCCGAAATCCGCCGCCTGGCCCACGATCTGAGCAATGCCCTGGAAATCGTCGTCCAATCGAGCTTTCTGCTGAACAGCGTAGCCTCGGACCAAAGCGCGAAACAATGGGTGGCGTTGCTCGAACAGGGGGTGCAGCAGGCGGCGAAGATCAATCGCGATCTGCGCGAATATATCGTCGCCAATAGCTGAACCTGGCAGCTCAACTCCGGGCTTCGGCGCGCAAATCTCCCGGCCGGCCGCCCCCGGCTCCGATGCGGGTTTGCGCTCGGCTGCCGCCTGCGATAGCTTCAAGGGGGATGACGCCGAATTGCCACCGCTGTGGCGGGGGCCTTACCCAATCCGATCTGTTTTGCCCAAGCTGCGGCGCGCCGCAGTTCCGGTTCGCTCCGCCCGAAGAGGCGGAGGGATCGTACTCCGCCGCGCGCCCGGCCGGCTCTCCCGCCCGCCTGCATGGCATCTGCTGGAGGGATGCGCTGACGGCCGCGCTGATGGTCTCCGCTCCGGCCGGGGTTCTGAGTTCGCTCTCCATCCTTTCCTGGGGCTGCTGCCTCTGGGTGGTGGGCGCGGCCGTGGCCTGCATCGCCATCTATCACCGGCGCGCTCCGGCATTTTTTCTGGAAACCCGGTATGGATTCCGCATCGGAGCGGTCGCCGGCCTGATCGCCGCCTATAGCTTTGTCAGCGCCACGGCGGTCTGGCGCGTAGTGCAGCGCTACGTCCTGCATCAGGGCGAAGCCATCGACAGCATCTATGTCCAGGTGATTCAACAGTCGACGGCTCTGGTTCAATCCAATCCCGACACCCAGGCGCAGTGGCGGGCCTATGTTCACTTCCTTCTCTCGCCTGACGGCCGGGCGGCCTTCACCCTGGTGAACTCCGCCACCACCTCCCTGGGCATCGTTTTCTTGTCCGCCCTGGGAGGCGCTCTGGGAGTTCGGCTCGTGGCCGGAAGGAAAAGCAAGCTGGGCGAAGCCTGAAAGGGAGGGTCCGGTTTCCCCGGCGCTTGCCCACCTGCTACAACCCTCGTATCATCGGCCTGAGCTTTTATGCGCGAAATGAAGATGAGCCCGCCTCCGGCGCCGCGAGAGAAAAGCCGCATCATGTCCGCGTCGGAGATCGAGCGCACCCTGGTGCGGCTGGCTCACGAGATCGTGGAAAAGAACGACGGCGGCCGGAATCTGGGCCTGGTCGGCATCCGTCGGCGCGGGGCGCCGCTGGCCGAGCGCCTCGCCGGGCTGATCGGGGGCATTGAAAAGACGCACATCGATACCGGCGTGCTGGACATCAACTTTTACCGCGACGATCTTTCCATGCGCGACCTGAGACCGGTCGTTCGCCCGGGGGCCATCGGCTTCGACGTCGCGGGGCGAAACATCATCCTGGTGGACGATGTGCTGTATACGGGAAGAACGGCGCGGGCGGCGCTGGAAGCGCTCTTTGACCATGGAAGGCCGAAACGCGTGCAACTCCTGGTCCTGATCGATCGCGGACATCGCGAGCTTCCCATTGAGGCGACTTTCGTCGGCCGCCGCGTCTCGACCACGGATCGCGAGATCGTCGAGGTCCGGTTGCGCGAAGTGGATCGCGAAGAACAGGTCGTATTGGTCGAGCGCGCCGCTTGAGCGGATCGCCCGGATCTCTATCCAAACCCATGACGGCAATCAAGCAAGCAGAGGCCGCGGCCGCGCTCGACAGCGCCCTGCGGGCCGCACCCTCCCCTCGCCCCGCCGTGCTCGGGACCCTCGGCGGCCTCCAGCCTGAGCGGCGTCCACTCGACCACGGCCGCTCCCTGCTCTCCGCGGCATCCCTCACGGTCGAAGACACGGGGTCGATCCTCGCGCTGGCCGACCTGCTGGAG
>JAJYZK010000090.1 GCA_021799945.1 Acidobacteriota bacterium | reverse complement strand
CGTGTGGTTTAGTTATCAGGACCGGCGCAACCGGATCTGGGCCATCACATCCGCCGGTCCCGCTTTCCTCGCGGGAGGCCGTTTTCACCCTCTGCCGGAGATGCAGGATGCCGCGCCGCCCGACCGGCGGGGCCTGGCCGAAGACAGCGGGGGAAGAATCTGGCTGGCGTCGGAAGCGGGTCTTTTCGCCATCGACTCCAACTCCCCGGCTCCGGTCGCCGGCCCGCGGCTGCTGAAGGGCGTCGCTGTCTCGGCGGTCGCTGCGGATGGCGAGGGAGGGCTGTGGATCGGAAGCGCGCAAGGGCTCGAGCGCTACAGCGGGGGATCGCTGCAACCCGTTTCGCTGGCTCCCATTGCCGCCAGGACGCCGGTGCTGGCTCTGGCCCCCGACGGCTCCGGAGGCTTGTGGGTCGGCACGGCCGCGGGCCTGGCCCGGCTGAAGAGGGGCGGAGCCGGAATTGCGGAGATTCCAGCCGGCGCCATGCATGAACGCATCGCCAGCCTTTTCGCCGACCGGCAGGGAGCTCTCTGGATTGTCACCGATCGCCAGGTGCAGCGTCTGGCTGGGGGCTCGATCGGCGCGTTTCCGCCGGGTTCCGGGCTCTCGGAATTAAGTCTGCTTGCGATTTACGAGGATCGCGAAGGCGATCTCTGGATGGGCGCCGACTCGGGCGGCCTTTACATGCTGCGAGATCGGAAGTTCACCACCTATGCCAGCCGGGATGGCCTCTCCGCCAATCCTGTGAGCAGCGTGCTGGGCGCCGGCGCCGGCGAGCTCTGGGTGGGCACCAACGGCGGCGGCATCGATCGGGGCGGAAACGGCGGCTTTTCGCGCCTGCCGACGCGCGACCGGCTTGCCAGCGACGTGATTCTCTCCCTGGCCGGCTCGCCCGGGGGACCGTTGTGGGTTGGAACGCCGGACGGGTTGAATCGTATTGAGGGAGGCAGCGTCCGGAAGTTTACTTCGGCAAACGGCCTACCCGACGACCTGATCCGCTCCTTGTTCTGCAGCCGGCCCGGCGAGCTGTGGATTGGAACGCGGCGCGGCCTGGCCCGTCTGCGCGACGGAAAGTTCTCGACGTATACGGCCGCCGACGGTCTGGGCAGCGACTTGATTGGAGCGATCGTTCCCGCCGCTGCAAACCCGGGGGCGCGCGGCGAGGGGCCGGCCTCCGTCGCCTCACGCGACACTCCGCCGGCGCCCGGAACGCCGGACCCGAATCTGTGGATCGGCACCGCCGGCGGCCTCACCCATCTTCAACATGGCGTCTTCACCAACTACACCACAGCCGCCGGCCTTTCCAGCAACGTGATTACGGCGATCTATCCCGATGCGGAGGGCTCTGTCTGGCTGGGCACCAACGGAAACGGGCTGAACCGGATGCGCGGCGGAAGAATCGTCGCATTCCCGCACCAGCCCGGGGGCCTGCCGGACACGATCTACGGCATATTGGAGGACTCCCGGAGCAACCTCTGGCTGAGTTCCCGCAGCGGCATCTTCCGTGTCGCCAAGGAACGCCTGGAGGCCTATGCGCGGGGCTCGACCGCCGCGATTCCCGTCAGATCCTTCGGGGTTGCGGACGGCATGAGCGTGCGGGAATGCAGCAGCGGCCATCCCGCCGCCTGGAAGATGGCGGATGGAAGCCTATGGTTCGCGACGCTGGACGGCGTTGCATCCGTCGATCCGGAGCATTCTCCGAAGAACCCTCTGCCTCCGCCGGTGGTTATCGAAGGAATTTTGGTTGACGACCGGCCTCGCAGTCTGGGTCGGCCTTTGATTCTCCAGCCGGGCGCCACCCGGCTGGAGCTGCAATATGCGGGCTTGAGCTTTCCCGAGCCCCAGCGCGTGCGATACCGCTATCGTCTGGAAGGCTTCGACAGGCAATGGATCGATGCCGGCGGACGCCGGTCCGCCTTTTACACCAATCTCCCCCCCGGGCGGTACCGCTTCCACGTGGTGGCGGCCAACAACGACGGAGTCTGGAATGACGTGGGGGCCTGGGTGCAAGTGCGCATGGAGCCGCATTTTTACCAGACCTATTGGTTCTATGCGTTGCTGGCGCTAAGCTCCGTTCTGCTGGCGACGCTTGGGTACCGCTGGCGAGTGCGCCAGGTGGAGGCGCAGTTTCAGGCGGTTCTGGCCGAGCGCGGGCGCCTGGCCCGCGAAATTCACGATACGCTGGCGCAGGGCTTTGTCGGCGTTTCCGTCCAGCTTGAGCTGATCGCCCGCCTGCTGGCCACCTCGCGCGAGTCGGCCGTCCAGCAACTGGACCACGCCCGCGCTATGGTGCGCCATTGCCTGGAGGAGGCCAGAAGGTCCATCTGGGAGCTGCGGTCGACGGGCGCCTCCGCCGAAGATCTGCCCGCGCGGCTGGCCAGGGTCTGCGCGGTCACCCCATCCGAGTCCGCGGCCAAGGTGTATCTTCAGGTGAAGGGAATCTATCGTCCGCTGGCCGGCAAAGTGGAAAATGAGATGTTGCGCATCGGACAGGAGGCTGTAGCCAACGCGCTTCGCCATTCGGGGGGGCGCCGGGTGGAGGTGCAGCTTATCTATCGGGAGGCTTCTTTGCTGCTGGAGGTCCAGGACGACGGCAACGGTTTTGACTGGCGGGAAATGGAGAGCGCCGGTCCGCTGGGTCATTTCGGACTGCGCGGCATGAGGGAGCGGGCCGAGCAGATTAACGCCGAATTTACGGTGGCCAGCTCTCCCGGAGCGGGCGCGAAGATTTCGGTGGAGGCTCCGCTGACGTGAGAACGATACCCTCGCCCGCGCATGGCGGTTCCCGCAGGCGCCTCCTCCGGCGCAACCCGATTTTCTCCCAGGCTGTCAGGCCATGAGCCAGCCGATCCGCATTCTCATCGTGGAAGATCACGCCATTGTGCGCCAGGGCCTGGTGGCTTTGCTGCAGACGGTTCCTGAATTCTCCGTGGTGGCGGAGGCCGCCGACGGCACGGAGGCCGTCGCGCTGTTCCGCGAGCGCCGGCCCGACGTTACGCTGATGGATCTTCGCTTGCAGAAGATGAACGGCGTAGACGCCATTGTCAAAATCCGCAGCGAATTTCCAGAGGCTCGCATCGTCGTGCTCACGACCTTCGATGGCGACGAGGATATCTACCGGGCTCTGGCCGCCGGGGCCCGCGGCTATCTGCTGAAGGGTATGACCGGCGACGAGCTGATGGACGCCATCCGAGTGGTGCACGCCGGCCAGTCCCGCATCCCCGCCCCGGTCGCCGAACGGCTGGCCGAGCGGATGAGCGGCCCCGCGCTTACCGGCCGGGAGACCGACGTGCTGCGGCTCATCGTCGGCGGAAACAGCAACAAGGAGATTGCCGCCGTGCTCGCTATCTCCGAGGCTACGGTCAAGACCCACATCAACAGTCTGCTGAGCAAGCTCGGCGTGACCGACCGCACGCAGGCCGCCACCACCGCGCTGCAGCGAGGGATTGTTCATCTTGACTAGCCGGGCGCGCGAATACGGGCCGATTCGGCAAGGCGGAGGCCGCGCGGGGAGAACGGGGGCGGCCGGCATCGCCTGCCTCCTGGCGGGGCTCATGATGCTCGGCGCCGGACCGGCGCTGGCGGCGAACTGGCGAAGCGCCACCGAGCAGGAGCTGCGGACGGTGATTCCGGCCCGTGCGCCCGTGCTGAGCGAGCGCATCGAAACCGAGTTTCCCACGGCTTCGGGCATCACCGACGGCCATGGACGCTTCGTCGCCGGGGTGGTGCTCATCACCGCGGGCTATTCGGCTGAAGGCAAATACACCCACTACTTCCTTTCCCAGACGACGCTGAAGATCGGGTCCTTCACCCTGCCTTCCGGCCAGTACATCCTGGGATGGACCCGCGCGGACAAGACCCCGGAAACACTCATCGTTACGTTTTACGACGCCTTCACCGGCAAACCGGTGGGAAGCGTGGCGGCGGTGCGCAATCTTTCGAGCACCCGGGTGGCGTCCTTTCGCATCGCGCCTCCGGCCGAACGGCCGCTGATTCAAATCGGCCGCTTCACCTTCGACTACGCCATCGCCGGAAGCGTGGCGGCGGAGCGGCCCAAGTAGGGCCGGCGGGGGCCGCAGGGCCTGAAATCAGATGCCGGTTCTTTTCCCGGAGCGGGGAGGCAGGGAGGGCCGAATCTCCCTGGAAATGGAGTCCAGCACTCCGTTCAGAAAATTGATCGACTCCGGCGTGGAGTAACGCCGGGCGATCTCCAGCGATTCGTCAATCACCACTGCGGCCGCGGTATCGGGAAAGCCCAGCAACTCCGCCGTTGCGGCCCGCAGCAGGTTGCGGTCCACGGCCGGCATTCTGCTCAGCCGCCAGTTCACCGAGTGGGACTGGATGAGACGGTCGATCTCTTCCTCGCGCGATGTGGCCATACGGAACAGGTCTTCCGAGAAGCCGCGGGTATCCGCATCCACGTCCTCGCGCGTCTCCCAGAAGACTCTGCGCACGTGATCGGCGTCCTGCGCTCCCACGTCCTTCTGGAAGAGCATCTGCATCGCCAGTTCCCGGGATTTCCGCCGCCTGCCGGTCGCGCTCATGTCGCGCTCACGGTCTGTCCGCCTGGCCGGGGGCGGCCTGAGTGGTCCCGGGGCCCTGGATCTTCCGCTGCAGCGAGGCCATTTCAATGGCCGCCGCGGCGGCCTCGAAGCCCTTGTTTCCGGACTTCAATCCGGCCCGGTCCAGGGCCTGTTCCAGGGTTTCGCAGGTCAGGACGCCGAAGGCGTGCGGAATCCCTGTCTCCTGCTGCGATTGCCCGATGCCGCGAGAGACCTCGTTGTAAATCGCCTCAAAATGGGGGGTCTCGCCCCGGAGAAGCAGGCCCAGAGCGACCACCGCGTCAAAGCGGCGGGTGAGAGCCGCCTGCCGGGACGCTTGCGGGATCTCCCAGGATCCGGGAACGCGGATGATCTCCAAATCCTTCCGCGCCGCTCCGCTGCGGAGCAGGGCGTCGAGCGCGCCCTGCAAAAGACGATCGGTGATGACCGCGTTCCAGCGCGCGACGACGAGAGCGAAACGCAGGCCTTGCGCGCTCAGGTCGCCCTCCAGAGCCAGGGGGCGGCCTCGCAGCGGATCGCTCCACTCCCAGAATGCGACGGAAAATCCGGCAACCGGCTCGACCGTGAACAGGAACGACTTCCAGCCGGTCTCTTCGATGTCGCCGATGCGCCGCTCCGCCGCTTCCGTCCCTTCGATCGAGGCCAGCCATTGCCGGGCGATGCGGTGAACGGTTTGCAGGCCGGTAACCTCGACCAGAATCGGAGCGGAGGAGGGGAGGTCGCCTTCCACCAGCTCCAGGTTGCCAAGCGGGGCGAGGAAGGAGGCTCCGCAGTTGGGGCCATCCCGCCAGCCCGCGCCTCTCTCAAAGCCAAGGGCGGCGAAGAAGCTGCTCAGGCGACCGTATGTTGCCTGGGAGCCGGCAACGCGCACCACGGTAATGCCCTTGATCATGTTTTGACTCTAACATCGCCCCCTTGGGCTTCCGCGCTCAAGCCGGCGCGCCGGAGCCGGTCTCCGTCGGCCCGATTCCGCTGGGCGGACTCCTTCGCCCGCCGGGGCGCCTGATAAACTTTTGGCTGCGGCCCATGCATGCAGCCCGGGTATGCGTGACGGGACCGCATGATGGAATACGCCATGGACCTGATGGACCTGACGGAGCGGACGAGAACTTCGCCGTTCACTTTGTTGGAGCTTCAGCCACCGATTGCGGTGGTCACCCTCAATCGTCCGCAGGCTCTCAACGCGATCAATCAGGCCATCCTGGACGATCTGGAGCGTATCTTTTCGGCCATCCGTGGAGAATCCGGGGGAGAATCCGGGATCCGCGCGGTTCTGCTGACGGGTTCGGGGGAAAAGGCTTTTTCGGTCGGCGCCGACATCGCCGAACTCCTTCGGATCTCCTCCATTGAGGGAGAGCGGCTCGCCCTCCGCGGGCAGAGGGTCTTCAGTTTGATCGAGAACTGCGGCAGGCCGGTAATTGCCTGCATCAACGGCTATGCCCTGGGCGGCGGCTGCGAACTGGCCTTGGCCTGCACGCTCCGGATTGCGAGCGAAAACGCCCGCCTCGGCCAGCCGGAGGTGAAGATCGGCCTGGCGCCGGGATATGGAGGAACACAGAGGCTGCCGCGGCTGATCGGCAAAGGCGCGGCGCTGAAGATGCTCCTCACCGGAGAACCGGTGACCGCGGCGGAGGCGCTGCGCATGGGCCTGGTGGAGGAAGTGGCTCCCGCCGGCGAGCTGCTGGCGCGGGGAGAGCGGCTCGCCCGGGTTATCGCCGCCAACGCCCCGCTCGCCGTTCGCGAATCCATCCGCGCGGTGATTTCGGGGTGCGATCTCCCGCTGGAAAACGCCTTGGCGCAGGAGGCTTCCCTTTTCGGGCTGCTCTGCTCTACCGACGACAAGGCCGAGGGAACTCTGGCCTTCCTGGAGAAGCGCCCCGCGCAATGGACTGGAAAATGACGCAATCTCGCACGCCAGGGATTCTGGCCGCGCTTCTGTTGACCCTCGGCGGCATTTTGGGCGGCCCCGCCGGATGTTCCCGCAAAGCCATCCTCACCGCCGAACAGGCGCGGGCGGAGAGGCGCGAAGCCCGCAACGCCGAGCGGAGCCAAGAGGAGGAGGCGCGGCAGGAGCTGGAGCAGATACCTCCGCCCTCGAAGAATCTGTATCTCAACGTTCACAGCCAGAGGGCCTACGGCAATCCCTTTCTGGTGGTGCATGCGCGGACCATCACCATGACGATTACTTTTCCCGACCAGAAGCCCGCCGGCATCCCTTCCGGAGGCATGCTGAGACCGGCCGAGGCTCGCGTGCAGCAACTGGAGCTGAACCTCTCCGGCCTGACCACCGCTCTGGCGGCATTGCCGGCCGAGGTCTGGCCGTATGGCCGAGTGGCGGCGATCGAGGAGTCGCCCAACGCGCCGCGCCAGGACCGCGTCGTCATCCGCCGCAATATTGAAAGCGCAATCCAGATTCTCAACAATCTGGGCGTGGTGGTCGATGAGTGGAGCGGTCCAAACGGGGAGCTGTTGCGCTAGTGTCCTGTCCCCGAAGTTCGACACAAATCCCTGTCATCCTGAGCGCAGCGAAGGATCTGCTTTTTCAACGATTTCCGCATAGCAGTCCCGCTTCCATGGATGTTGTGAACTTCGGGGGCGCTAGACGTTTGTCTCCCCGCCCTGGCGCGCTGGTCAAAAGGGGCGCGGGCGGCGGCGGGATGGCGGCCGGCAGGCAGGGGCCGAGCGAGGCCGGGTTTCGCCGCCCGGCCTGCGCCCAGGCGCGGGCCTGATACCATCGATCTGGACTCCGTCTACCGGTTATGCCTGCCCCATCTTCTTTTCCCATTCTCTCCAATCCTCGCCAGTCTTCCGGGGCGCATCCGCACGAGGATTTTTCTCGTGGCCGGGAACTGGAAGCGAAGCTGCGCTCCGTCGTCCGCGGCGAGGTGCGGTTCGACCGGGCGAGCCGCGCGCTCTATGCCGTCGATGCATCGAGCTATCGCCAGCTCCCCATCGGCGTGGTGGCCCCCCGGGACGTGGCGGATGTGGAGGCGGCAATCGGCGCCTGCCGCGAACTGGAAGCCCCGGTGCTCTCCCGCGGCGGGGGCACGAGTCTCGCCGGCCAGTGCTGCAACGTGGCCGTGGTGCTGGATTTCTCGAAGTACATGCACGGCATCGTCGAGCTCGACCCGGAACGTCGGTTCGCGCGGGTGCAGCCGGGCGTGGTGCTCGATGCGCTGCGCAGTGCGGCCGAGAGGCACGGCCTTACCTTCGCCCCCGACCCGGCCACCCACAGCCGATGCACCCTGGGCGGCATGATCGGCAACAACTCCTGCGGCGTGCACGCGTTGATGGGAGGCAAGACCGTCGACAACATCGAATCTCTCGAGATTCTGCTGTACGACGGCGTCCGCATGACGGTAGGCCCCACGCCGGAGGAGGAACTGCGCTCCATCATCGCCGCCGGAGGCCGCCGCGGCGAGATCTACGCGGGATTGCGGCGCATCCGCGACGCGTGGGCAGACCTGATCCGGACCCGCTTTCCGCGCATACCCCGCCGCGTCTCCGGCTACAACCTCGACGAGCTTCTGCCGGAGAACGGATTCAACGTGGCGCGCGCCCTGGTGGGAACGGAAGGAACCTGCGTCACCGTTCTGGAAGCACGCTGCGCGCTGAAGCACAGCCCGCAGCATCGCCGCCTGGTGTTGCTGGGATTCGCCGATCCGTTCATCGCCGCCGATCACGTGCCCGCGGTGCTCGAACATGGCCCCATCGGCCTGGAGGGCTTCGACGGACTGCTCGTCGACTACATGCGTAAAAAGCGGCTGGCCGCGGGTTCCTGCTCTGCGAGTTCGGCGCGGATACCCCCGCCGATGCCGACGCCAAAGCGGATGAATTCGAACGGGCGGCCCGCAGAATGCCGCTCGCAGCCTCGGTGCGCCGCTGCTCGGAAGGCGAGGCCAGGCGCATCTGGCGGGTGCGCGAATCCGGCCTGGGCGCCACGGTCTTCGTCCCCGGCGTGCCCCATGCCTGGGAGGGATGGGAGGACTCGGCGGTTCCCCCCGAACGCCTGGGCGCCTATCTGCGGGAGCTTTATCGGCTGATCGACGACTTCGGCTACAGTTCGCCCATGTACGGGCACTTCGGCCAGGGCTGCGTCCATATGCGAATCACCTTCGACCTGAAGACCGCCGAGGGTATTCAGAAGTTCCGTGAATTCCTGGAGCGGGCGTCCGATATCGTTCTCGCCCATGGCGGCTCGTTTTCCGGAGAGCACGGAGACGGGCAGTCGCGCGCCGCCCTGCTGCCCAAGATGTTCGGACCGGAGCTGATGCAGGCCTTCCGCGAATTCAAGGCGCTGTGGGATCCGCTCAATCGCATGAACCCCGGCAAACTGGTGGATCCCGTGGCAGTCTACGACCCGGTAGACAATCTGCGCCTGGGGGCGGGCTACAAAATCAATCGAGTCGAAACCTGGTTCCAGTATCCGGACGATCCCGGAGGCTTCGCGGAGGCCACTCACCGCTGCGTGGGAGTGGGCGCCTGCCGCAAGCTCGACTCCGGCGCGATGTGCCCCAGTTACATGGCCACTCGCGAAGAGAAGCACTCCACGCGGGGCCGCGCCCACCTGCTTTGGGAGATGCTGCAGGGCGCGCTCCAGGAGGGCGGATGGCGCAATGAGGAAGTGCGCGAGGCTCTGGATCTCTGTCTTTCCTGCAAGGCCTGCAAATCCGAATGCCCGGTCAATGTGGATATGGCCACCTGGAAGTCGGAGTTCCTGGCGCATCACTTCGCCGGCCGCATGCATCCGCTGCCTCACTATCTTTTCGGATTTATGGACCGCTGGGCGCGCCTGGCCTCGGCCGCCCTCGAGACGGCCAGCCCGTTCCTCAGCTTCACGGAGTTCTCGCAGCGCTACCAGGCGCCCGTCCGCGGCGGCTACGCCCTTCCCCAAACAGTGAGAGCCCGGCCCGCTCCCCAGCAACCGGAGACGAGGAGCAGCGCTCCGGGCATCACGCCGCCGGTTCCGGCGACCACGGCGTTGGAGG